>CAIKXW010000001.1 GCA_903831485.1 uncultured Alphaproteobacteria bacterium
GGAAGACACGGACATCGTGATCTTCGACGTGCTGGGCGATGTGGTCTGCGGCGGGTTCGCCGCGCCGCTGCAGCATGCCGAACGGGCGCTGATCGTCACGGCCAACGATTTTGACTCGATCTTCGCGATGAACCGCATCGTGGCGGCTATCCGCGCGAAGTCGAAGAACTACGAAGTGCGGCTTGGCGGCGTGATCGTGAACCGTAGCGAAGGCACGGACGAAGTCGATCGCTACAACGCCGCCATCGGGCTGGAGCGCGTGGCGCACTTCCCCATCCTCGACGAGATCCGCAGGAGCCGGCTGAAGAAGTCGGTGCTGTTCGAGATGGAGTCGACGCCGGCCCTGGAGGCGGTGAAACTTGAGTACATGCGGCTCGCGGCCAACCTGCTCGTCGGCGACAAGCACTATGACGTCATGCCGATGAAGGACCGCGATATCTTCGATTTCCTGGGTTTTGAATGAACATGACAGCGTCGATTGACATGACCATGACCCCCAATGCGTACGACGAGCGTCGCGGCAAGCTGGAGACCTACTTCGATCGCACCGCACTGGATGCGTGGGCGCAGCTGACGTCGGATGCGCCGGTCAGCAAGATCCGTGCGACGGTTCGGGCCGGCCGGGACAGCATGCGTGAAACGCTGCTGTCGTGGATGCCTGAGGATCTCACGGGCGCGTCGCTGTTTGATGCAGGATGCGGAACGGGTGCGCTGTCGGTCGCAGCGGCGCGGCGCGGCGCACGGGTTGTTGGCGTTGATGTGTCGGCCAGCCTTGTGAAACTTGCAGACGAGCGGACGCCGAAGGATTTCACGGCAGGCAGCGTCGACTTCCGTGTGGGCGACATGCTGGACGCGCGTTTCGGCCAGTTCAGCTACGTCGTGGCGATGGACTCGCTCATTCATTACCCGTCAGAAGAGATCCTGCGCGTCCTGGGCGCGTTTGCGGCGCGGACCACGGCGGCAATCCTGTTCACCTTTGCACCAAAGACGCCCGCGCTGACCATGATGCATGCGGCCGGGAAGCTGTTTCCGCGCGCTGACCGGGCGCCTGCGATCGAACCGGTGAGCGAAGCCGTGATCCGCCGCGGGGTCGAGACGGGCGAGGCATTCGAAGGCTGGGCGATCGGACGGACGCAACGGATTTCGAGCGGCTTCTACAAGTCGCAGGCGATGGAGCTGGTGCGCGTATGAAGACGGGTGAGCGCCCCCAGAGAATGACATGGAACCAGCTCGCGGCGAGGATGCTGCCGTTCGCGGATTCAGCGACGGCGGAGCTGCCTCTCAATCGCTTGCTGCGTCTGGCGTCATTCCAGGTGTCGGTGGGCATGGCGGCCGTGTTGCTGACCGGGACCCTGAACCGCGTGATGATCGTCGAGCTTGGCATCTCGGGGTGGATCGTGGCCTTGATGGTGTCTCTGCCGCTGGTGTTCGCGCCGCTCCGCGCACTGATCGGGTTCAAGTCGGACACCCACAAGTCGGTGCTCGGCTGGCGGCGGACTCCTTATATCTGGTTTGGGTCAATGCTGCAGTTCGGCGGCTTTGCAATCATGCCGTTTGCGCTGCTGATCCTGTCCGGTGACACGCACGGGCCGATCATGGTCGGGCAAGTGGCGGCGGTGATCGCCTTCCTGCTGGTTGGCGTGGGGATGCACACGACGCAGACGGCAGGCCTTGCACTGGCCACTGACCTCGCGCCGCCGGAGGCGCGGCCGCGTGTGGTGGCGCTGCTCTATATAATGCTGCTCGCCGGAATGCTGGTGAGCTCACTCCTGCTTGGCTACCTGCTGTCGGACTTCAGCGCCTTTCGCTTGATCCAGGTTATTCAGGGCTGTGCAGTCGTGACGATGGTGCTGAATGTCGTGGCGCTCTGGCGGCAGGAGGTTCGCAACCCCACCCTCACCTCCCCGGATCGCGAGCGCGAGCCCTTTTCTGCGGCGTGGCGCTCGCTGATGGCGGCTGGCCGTACGCGCCGCCTGTTGCTCGCTGTCGCCTTTGGCGCCGCCGCATTCAGCATGCAGGATGTGCTGCTTGAGCCATACGGCGCGCAGGTTCTCGGGTTGTCCGTCGGCGCTACAACGTCGCTTACGGCGCTCTGGGCGTGGGGATCGCTGGCAGGCTTCGCGTTGGCAGCCTATCGCCTGGGGGCAGGCGACGAGTGCCACCGGCTGGCCGGCTTTGGCGCCTTGATCGGCGTGACCGCCTTCACCCTCGTTATTCTCTCCGCCCCGTTCAATTCAACGCCGGTCTTCTGCATCGGCGTTGCCGGCATCGGATTTGGCGGGGGCCTGTTCGCCGTCGGCACGCTGACGGCCTCGATGGCGCTGACGCGCGAGGGTCATTCGGGTCTTGCGCTGGGCGCCTGGGGCGCGGTGCAGGCAACAGCGGCTGGCGTAGGCGTCGCAGTCGGCGGCGTGCTGCGCGATGTGGTCGGCGCGCTTGCAGACCACGGCTCGCTTGGCCCTGCGCTGACCGGACCCGCTGTCGGCTACGGCTTCGTCTACCACCTCGAGATCGGGCTGCTCTTCGCGGCGCTGATCGCAATCGGGCCGCTGGCGCGGCACGCATCCAACCAACCGCATTCAATACCGACGAAATTCGGCATTGCCGAATTCCCCACCTGAACCACGATCGGAGTTCACGCATGCCAGAACAAGTCTTCAACGGCGGCCTCGATGTCACGGAATGGGTCCTTTACGGGTTCTTCCTGTTCTTCGCTGGCCTGATCATCTACCTGCGCCGCGAGGATCGGCGCGAAGGCTACCCGCTGGAAGATGACGTCACCGGACGCCGGGAGTCGGAAGGCGGCCTCCTCTTCACCGCCCAGCCGAAAGTCTTCCGCCTGCCTCACAATGCTGGAACGGTGTCCAAGCCGGATGGAAGCCGCGACCCGGACGATTTCAAGGCGCGCCGCACGGCCGCGTGGACAGGCTCGCCGCTCGAGCCGGTGGGGGATCCACTCTCGGCTGGCGTTGGACCTGGCGCCTACGCCAACCGCGCCAGGACGCCGGACCTCACGCTGCATGGCGCACCACGCATCGTGCCGCTGCGAATCGCCACGGACTTCTATCTCGCCAAGCGCGACGCAGATCCGCGCGGCATGAATGTTGTCGCAGCCGATAATGTGGTCGCCGGCACGATCAGCGACGTCTGGGTCGACCGTTCGGAATACATGATCCGCTATCTCGAGGTGCAGGTCGCCAACTCACCCAAGCGCGTGCTGGTGCCTATGCCGATGGCGGTCATCCAGGGCGGCCGCAAGCGCGTCAAGGTCAACGCCTTGCTGGCTTCGCAGTTCGAGAACATTCCGCAGCTTGCGAGTCCCGACCAGATCACCCGCGATGAAGAGGAGCGTGTCAGCGCCTATGTCGGCGCGGGCACACTGTACGCAACACCCGCGCGCTCGGAGGCCTTGCTGTGACCGAACATGAATTCGAACCCGTTCGCGGCCTGCCCGGCGAACTTCCCAAGGGCGAGACCATGCTCTGGCAGGGCGCGCCGGACTGGTGGGCGCTGGCGCAGCGCGCATTCCACATGCGCACGGTGGCAGTGTATTTTGGCCTGCTGATGGCCTGGCGGGGCGGCGCTGCGGCGATGGACGGGGCTGACACGGTTGGCGCGCTGCAGTCGGCGCTTGGCCTGCTCCCCGTTGCCGTTGTGTCGCTCGGCCTGCTCGCCGGCCTCGCCTGGCTGACAGCGCGGACGACTGTCTACACGATCACCACGAAGCGCATCGTGCTGCGGTTCGGCTTTGCGTTGCCGAAGGCGATCAACATCCCCTTCACCATCGTCGAGACTGCGACGCTGAAGACCAACAGCGACGGCAGTGGCGATCTGGGTCTAACGCTGACCAGCCCGAACAAGGTGGCGTACCTGCTGATCTGGCCGCATGCGCGGCCGTGGAAAGTGACGCGCCCGCAACCGAGCCTGCGCGCGATCCCGAACGCGTCCGCAGTGGCCGTGCAGCTGATGCACGCCCTGAAGGCAGCGCATGGTGATCGTGGAATTGTGCACGCACCCGTTATCCTGGTCCAGGAAACAACGCCGCAAGGCGCCCTGAGCCCCGCCTGAGGATCGCACCATGAGCGAGATCGACACGAAGCCCTTCCCACGACTCGCCCTCATCGCTGCGGGCGTGCTGGTTGCCGGATCGATTGCGGCCGCGGCGGCGGGTCGCTTTGCACAGACCAGCAGTGCGGAGATCGATACGACGCAGAGCATGAAGCCGCTCGCAGCGCGGGACCTCACCTTCTTCGACATGGAGAATGGCGCGGTCGAGGTGCGCGATACGGCTGGCGAGAAGGTGCTGTATGTGGTGGCGCCCGGCACAAACGGCTTCATCCGTGGCGTGATGCGTGGCATGGCGCGCAGTCGTCGCGCCCATGATCTTGGCCAGGAAGAGGCGTTCCGGCTGGCGGAATGGCCGAACGGACGGCTGACGCTAGAGGATCTCGCGACCGGCAAGCGCATCGAGCTTGGCGCCTTCGGCGACGAGAACCGGGTTGCGTTTGCGCAACTTCTCTTCGCAACAGCTGGGAGCACCACCTGATGGCCGGATTTGCCCGCCGCTCACGCGATACTCACTGCACGATCGATATCGAGCACAGCGAGGACAGCCTCCACGCGCATGTCGAACTTGACGACGAATCCGACCTGCGTCCGGGAGATCGGGTTCGCGTGCATGGCGCGCCGATCCGTGTGACATTTGGTCAGCGTTTGACCCTGCGCAGACCAGCGACGGTGGAGCGCGCGTACTGGTTGGAACGTCAGTGGACGCGCCTGACGGCGCGGTTTGAACTGAGCGAATTGTACGAGATCAGCTTTTCTTCAAGGAGACGCCTGTGAACACCGCTGTCCTGGAAGCACCGCGCGCTATCAACGAGACCACGCGGATCGCGCGTGAAGACACCATGCTCAGCCCGCGGTTCTACACCACGGACTTCGACGCGCTGGACAAGATTGATGTCACGCCAGTGCGCCGCGAATGGGACGCGCTGATTGCCGAACTGGCAGCCGATCCGAACAAGAACCACTTCAAGCGCGTCGAGGCTTTCACGAATACGCTGGACCAGCTCGAGCCCGAGCTGCGCAAGGAATGGGTCGACTTCCTGGTGAGCTCGATCACCGCCGAGTTTTCGGGCTGCGTGCTGTACGCAGAGATCGCCAAGCGCTCGAAGAATCCCGACATCAAGGCGCTGTTCAAGTACATGAGCCGCGACGAGTCGCGGCATGCGGGCTTCATCAATGAGGCGCTGAAGGACTACGGCATCGGCGTCGACCTTGGCTTCCTGACCAAGACGAAGAAGTACACCTTCTTCAAGCCGAAGTTCATTTTCTACGCGACGTACCTGTCCGAGAAGATCGGGTACGCACGCTACATCACGATCTTCCGAGAGTTTGAGCGGCACCCCGAACGCAAGTTTCATCCGATCTTCAACTGGTTCCGGGAGTGGTGCAACGACGAGTTCCGCCATGGCGAGGCGTTCGCCGTGCTGATGCGGAATGATCCGAAACTGCTCAAGGGCGGCAACCGGTTCTGGATCCGCTTCTTCCTGACGGCGGTCTACGCGACCATGTTCATTCGCGATCACAACCGGCCCGCCTTCCACCGCGCGCTCGGCCTCGATCCGACCGAGTACGACTATCGCGTCTTCCGCATCTGCTCCGACATCACGAAGCAGGTGTTCCCCTTCACGCTCGACACGGATGATCCGCGCTTCCGGGCCAAGATGGGACGCGTGAAGGCGATCGCCGACGCGCTCAGCGACAATGCGGAACGTGGGGGCATGCTTGCCGGCGTGCGCAAGCTGGGACTCATCGCGCAATTTGGTTTCGCCGCGCTGAGACTGTTCACGCATCCGGTAGTCGAGCACGAAGTGCCGCGCGCCGTGCGCATGGCGCCGGCCTGGTAGGGGGGACAGATCTGGTCGTGACGTTCGCCGAAGTCGCCCCGCCCATGCTGTTCGCAGCTTTCGTCTGGTGGTTCTCCACCGGTGCGATCCTGTGGCTGAACCGGCTGTCGCGCTCGACGTTCAGGTGGTCCTTCGGCGTGGCGTCTGTGGTCACGCTGGCGGCGATTGTCGGCCTCGTGGCCAGCGCTGGCGATACAAGCACATATGGCGCCTACATGGCTTTCGCTTGCGCGATCGCGCTCTGGGGTTGGCATGAGATGAGCTTCCTGATGGGGTTCATTCTAGGGCCACGGCGCGATGCCTGCCCGGCGGACGCACGCGGCTGGCGCAGGTTCCGGTTGGCCGCGGCGACAGTGATGCATCACGAGGTCGCGCTGGCGCTGACCCTGGCCGCGCTCGTGGCTCTGACGTGGACCCAGCCGAACCAGATGGGCACCCTGACTTTCCTGGTGCTCTGGGTCATGCGGCTGAGCGCAAAGTTCAATCTGTTCCTTGGCGCGCCTCATCGTGGCGAGGAATTGCTCCCGCCGCATCTGCAGCACCTGAAGAGCTATTTCAGGCACCGCCGGATGAATGCGCTGATCCCGCTCTCCATCGTTGGCGGGATTGCGATGGCGTGGGCGCTGGCGGGCCTCGCGCATGCGCCTTCCGCTGCGCCGCTGGAGCAGGTTGGCTACTCGCTGCTGCTCACCATGACGTTGCTGGCCGTACTTGAGCACATCTTCATGTTCGTGCCGCCGCCCAATGCCTTGCTGTGGGGATGGGCCGCGCCGGACACAACACACCGCGCTGTCGCTTTGACCCCTCCAGCCCGCGCAACACACCTTTCCGCCTCCAGACCCGTCGAGTAACGAGACTGCTCATGATGTACGAAAGCTTCTTCCAGGACCAACTCGCGGTGCTCCGGCAGGAAGGGCGCTATCGCGTCTTCGCCGATCTTGAGCGCAAGGCGGGGCAGTTCCCCCAGGCGATGCGTCACAAGGATGGCGCTGAGTCCGAGGTGACGGTCTGGTGTTCGAACGACTATCTCGGCATGGGACAGAACCCCAAGGTCGCGCAGGCGATGAACGAGGCGATTGCGCGGTGCGGCGCTGGTGCGGGAGGCACACGGAACATCTCGGGCACGAATCACTACCATGTTCTCCTTGAACAGGAGCTGGCCGATCTTCACGGCAAGGAAGCGGCGCTGTTGTTCACGTCGGGCTACGTGTCCAACTGGGCGGCGCTTGGCACGTTGGCAGGAAAGCTGCCGAACTGTGCAGTGCTGTCGGATGCCGGCAACCACGCGTCGATGATCGAGGGCATTCGCCACAGCGGGGCAGAGCGGATCATCTTCAGGCATAACGATCCGGCCGACCTGGATCACAAACTGGCGCTGCTTGATCCGGCGCGGCCGAAGCTGGTTGCATTCGAGTCGGTGTATTCGATGGACGGCGATATCGCGCCGATCGCTGAGCTCTGCGATGTCGCCGAGAAACACAATGCGATGACCTATCTGGACGAAGTTCATGGCGTGGGGCTGTACGGGCCGCGCGGCGGCGGCATCGCCGAACGTGAAGGGCTCATGGACCGGCTCACCGTCATCGAGGGCACGCTGGGCAAGGCGTTCGGCGTGTTCGGGGGGTACATCGCCGGGTCCGCAGCAATGTGTGATTTCGTGCGCAGCTTTGCTTCGGGCTTCATCTTCACGACGGCCCTGCCCCCGGCCGTGGCGGCCGGCGCGCTTGCGAGCATCCAGCATCTGAAGGAAAGCCAGATCGAGCGGATGCGTCACCAGGAGCGTGTCGCCAGGGTTCGGCGCAGGCTTGAAGCGTGCGGCATTCCATGTCTCGAAAATCCGAGCCACATCATCCCGGTCATGGTGAAGGATGCGGTGAAGTGCAAGCAGATCAGCGACTGGCTGCTCGACCGGTACGGCATCTATATCCAGCCGATCAACTACCCGACCGTGCCGCGCGGCACCGAGCGGTTGCGGATCACACCCTCGCCGCTTCATACGGACCAGGACATCGACCGGCTTGTTGCGGCTCTGTCGGAGCTGTGGTCTCAGTGCGCGCTCAGCCGTTCCGCAGTTGCGGCGTGAGCAGCGCCGCACGCATGACGATGGCGCCGGCTGAAGGCGTGACCAAGGCTGACGTGATTCCGGGTATCGCCGCAGATGGCGCACTTTATCCGATCGACAAGATGGACGCGCATCGTCACGCCGCGCTTCACCTTGCGGTGTCGGTGTTTGTGATGTCGGGCGAGAAGCTGCTCCTGCAGCGACGCGCGCTTGCGAAGTATCACTGCGGCGGGATGTGGGCCAACACCTGCTGCTCGCATCCGCATTGGGGCGAGGCGCCGGCGGACAGCGCGGTGCGACGGCTGCGGGAAGAACTCGGCGTTGTCTTGCCGCTCGAGGCCTGCAACATCGTCGAGTACAAGGCGCGCGTGACTGATGGCCTGTGGGAGCATGAGCGAGTGCACATCTTCCGCGGCGAAGCTGCACCGACGATCGAGATCCGGCCGGATGCTTCCGAGGTTCTGGAGACGCGATGGGCCAGCGTTGAAGAGCTCAGCCGGGACGTGCGCATCAATGCGGAGACGTATGCGCCCTGGTTCCGGATTTATCTGGAGCGATGGAGCGAGCTTGGCCTCTAGCAAGCCGGGCTTCCAGAAGCTCGCGGCGCGTCCAACTCGCTGATCGCGTACGCGAGGTAGCGCCGCGAACCAGGGCCGGGCCGTTCAGACCTGCAACACGTTGGCTTCGGATAGCGCCCCGGGATCGTTCCGGGCAAGACCAGCGCTAGCTGTGAACCATCATGAGACGGCGAGAGCGGAAGAATGCTCCCGGCCCTGCCCGTTGCGCGCTTCGACCGGAATGACAAGCCGGGCCGCACTTGCAGAAAGATGACCCTGCCCAAGGCTACTGCCGGATCGGCCCGCGCCGGGCCCTGGATACAACCAGACGTCCCCGCCCGGCCAACGCCCCGAGCGCTTTCTGCGCCCCATGGAAAAGCGGCCGGAAGTTTCCTTCCGGCCGCATTCTACATTCAGTCCGACCTTGTACCCAACTTCAATCAGTTGGGGGCAGACGGCGGTGGCCCGTTTTCCGGCGGCACTGAGGGCGCTGTACCCTCGACAGGCGTGTCCGTAACGGTCGAATCCGGAGCGGGAATGATCGCTCCATCCGGTTGCGTCGGCTCCAAGGCGCCAGCGCCCGGCAGGTCCGGCGCGATCGGCGGCGCGTCCGGGATCGGCAGAGGCGTGCCGACATAGGTCGAACTCGTCTCGTAGCCTGGCGCAAAGTTGTGCTCGACAGCCCAGTCGTACCAGTTGGGGACTGCCGTCCCTGTCAGCAGGATGCCGATGCCGCCCGTGAGCGTGGTGAGCACCGCGAACCACCACGCCCAGCGGTGGATCGATTCCGCCGTCGCGTTGAAGCCCATGGTCCAGCGCCAGAAGAGAGCGCCACGCTCGAACGCCGTGCCGCGATCAGTGATCTGTTCGATCTCGCGCTCGCCGCCGTAACGGCTGATGGCGAGAACGGTCGCGCCGTGCATCGCGAACAGGAGCGCCGATCCATAGAGGAAGGCGATCGAGAGCGCGTGGAACGGGTTGTAGAAGAGGTTGCCATAGGTGATCGAGAACGAGCCGGTCCAGTCAAGGTGCGGGAAGATGCCGAATGGCACCGCCTCGCTCCAGCTGCCCATCAGGATCGGGCGGATGAAGCCCAGCACCAGGTAGAGCCAGATAGCGGAAGCAAAGGCCCATGCCACGTGCGTGCCGAGACCGAGGGCCTTTGCGCGATTGTAGGTGCGGACCCACCACAGGATGAGCGACGTCGTCAGGAAGAAGCCGGCCATCAGATACCACCCGCCTTCGGCGAGCGGAGGCATGATGTTCAGTCCCTGCTCAGGCGGCGGGGGCTCGAGCGCCAGCCAGGGCAGCTGGCGGACGAATTCGATCGGATCCCATCCGACCGAGGCCCACATATTGAGACCGATGATCTCGATCGCGATGAAGCCGCAGAAGAGGGCTGCGACACCGGTGAAACCGAGGTGCAGGGGCCCGACCTGAGCATTTCCGATCTTGCCCAGCAGCCACGAGAAGAAGGCGCCGCTTGGAGGCGACTTGTAGTCCCGCGGCAGCGGCGTCCCTTCCTCGAACGGCCCTCGGACCTGAACCTGTGTAAAGATGTTCTGGTAGTTGCTCATGTCGCGGCTCCAGATGAAGCGGCCCAGATCGGGAGGTCGAGCCACCAGTCCCACCATTCCGGCCATCCAAGCGTCCACATCGGACCGCTGATGATCATGCAGACCGCGCTGAAGAAGACGGCGGCCAGGGCAAGAAACAGACCCAGTCGGTGGATGCCGAGCGTACCGATCGAATAGGCCATCACCTCACGGAAGAACTGGTCTTCATGCTCTGGCTGTTTAACGACCTCACCCTTTCCGGGATTGGTCGCCGAAAGGATCAGCGAGCCGTGGAGCGAGAGCGCAAAGCACGTCGTGAAGAAGAACGTGATGGCGATCATGTGCGCGGGATTGTAGTGGAAGTTCAGGTACTGATACCCGGTGTTAGACACCCAATCGAGGTGGCTGAAAATGCCATACGGGAAGCCGTTGGCCCATGATCCGAGAAGGACCGGGCGAATGACGACCAGCGTGATGTAAGCGCCGATGGCGAAAGAGAAGGCGAACGGCACGTGAAGGCCGATGCCGAGCTTGCGCGAGATTTCCACCTGTCGAAGCGCCCAGGATACAAAGGCGCCGATCGCGCAGATTGTGACAATCTGCCAGATACCTCCCTCCTTCAGAGGCGCGAGCCCAAGGCCGTAACTGGCGTCAGGAGGGTTGATACTGATGAGCCAGACATTCCATGTCGGGCCGATCGCTGCTCCGTACACGATCATTGCGGTGCCCAGGGTCGCGAAGAAGATTGTCGTGACGCCGAAGAAGCCCACATAAAAGGGACCGACCCAGAAATCGAACAGATCTCCGCCGATCAACGTCCCACCGCGCACGCGA
>CAIKXW010000002.1 GCA_903831485.1 uncultured Alphaproteobacteria bacterium
CCCCCCGGCGCCTCCAGCTTCACGCGCCAGCAGGCCGCCCTCGGCCTCGGCCACGCCGTGCTGTGTGCGCGCGAGATCATCGGCGACGAGCCGTTCGCGGTGCTGCTGCCCGACGTGATCGTGAAGGGCGCGAACCGTTCCTGCCTCGGACAGATGATCGACGCTTACAACAAGGTTGGCGGAAACATCATCGCAGTCGACGAGATCCCGCTGGAACGCGTCAACCAGTACGGCGTGATCGACCCGGTGACGGTGGGCGACGCTGGCCCGCTGGTGAAGATGAAGGGCATGGTCGAGAAGCCTCCGGTCGACAAGGCGCCGTCGCGCCTCAAGATCACCGGCCGCTACATCCTTCAGCCCGAAGTGTTCGACCTGCTCGCCACGCAGACGCCCGGCGCCGGCGGCGAGATCCAGCTCACAGACGCGATGCAGCGACTGATGTCGGCGCAGGATTTCCACGCCTTCAAGTACGCCGGGCAGGACTATGACTGCGGCGACAAGCTGCTCTATCTCGAAGCGTTTGCGGCCATGGCGCTCGCCCACCCGGAACTCGGCGCCAAGGCGCGCGCGGTTCTTGAGGCAACGCTCAAGAAGGGCTGACGGTCAGCCGCCGCGCTTCACCCGCAATGCGCGACATAGTCGATCGTCGGCGCGACGCCTGCGCGCCAGGAGCGCACAACCCCGTCCTGTATCTCGAACACGATCTTGGTGTTGCCTTCCACCACGATGAGATCGGTGATCTCGGGCTCCAGCGCGTTGGTCGCCATGCCCATCTGGCCGCCGAACCTTGTGCGGATCGCTGACGCCTGCGTGCCGACGCCAAAGCCGTCCGCCGTGCGCGCCGCTTCGGTCATTATGTCGACGCGGCCGATCCGGCCGCCTTCGGCAATAAAGCTAACCCCTGTCACGGGCTCGGCGGCAAACAGTTCTTGGCAGCCGGCATCCACCGCGCCTCCCTCGGCCGGCGCCTCATAGCTTTCGAGCTTCACCGGGAAAGCCTGCCGCGCCTCTGCCGCCGTCATGCCGAAGCGGACGCCGCAATAGCCGGCAAGGGTTACCTCGCCGCAGCGCGCGAGCGCCGTGCGTTCGGCATCCGCCGCCTCTTCGGGCGACATGTCCTCGACCGGTTCCGATGGGGCAACAGCCTCGCCCCCGCAGGCCGCAAGCAGCGCAAGGCTCACCAGACCAGTGACCAGAAACCTCGCCATCAACGCCTCGGACGCCAAGCGCGAACCCTAGCGGATCAGAAAGGTTCGAAACAGTCGTAATTGCGCTGGCGGATGATCAGGCCGTCCTCGTACTCGATCACCTGGCAGATGCGCGCCCGCATCGCCTGCCCGGCGCGCACAGTGCCGCTAGGCGTGCGCGGATAGCCCGTCCAAGTGTATTCGAGGATGATCCGGTCGCCCAGTTCGGTGACGGTATGAATGTCGTAGATCTGCCGTTCCATCAGCTTCATGCCGCGCTCGGCCCCCTGCAGGATGGCGTCGAGATCGCGCTGGGCGCCGTGCGGCACCAGCCGGTTGGGGAACTCATACTGGACGGCGTCGGGATGATAGAAGGCGGCCAGGTCGTCGCCGACCGCGCCGCCCTCCACAGCCGCCACATAGGCCCGCGCTTTCCGCTCAAGCGACATCGAATCCTCCGTGCCGGAAGATCAATCTAGAGCACCATCTGGGTCTGCGTCACCAGTGCGACAGTCTTGCCAGCCGCGCTGGTGATGCGGGTCTGCCAGATCGATGTGCGCTTGCCGATATGCAGCGGCGTGCAGACGGCCACCACCGTTTCGCCTTCGCGCGCCACGCCGATGAAATTCGTCTTGCTTTCAAGGGTCGTGGTTCCAGCCGCACCCGCCGGCAAGTTCATCGAGGCGCCCATCGCCCCCAGCGTGTCCGCCAGCGCCATCGCCGCCCCGCCATGCAGCCCCTTCAAAGGATTGCAGAGATCCGGCCGCACCAGCAGCCGCGCCTCGATACGCTCCTTCTCGGCCGAAACGACGTCGACGCCGATCAGGCCTGCGAAAGGTATGTGCTTGCGGATATGTTCGCTCATGGCGGCTGATCTGCTTCAGCGATTGGGGCGAGGCAAGTATCCGCGAAGTAATTGAACCGCTTCAGGTCGCCGCCGCGAACGCATCCACCGCCGCGACATGCTTTGCGATGCTCGCTGCGTCGAGGAACGAGCCGGTGAACGAATTCTTAGCCAGCGTAACGATGTCATCGCGCGTCAGCCCCACCGCCTGCGCCGTGCGTATGTAGTTGTCGCCGACATAGCCGCCGAAATAGGCCGGGTCGTCCGAATTGCAGGTCGCCTTGAGACCGAGATCGAGCATCCGCTTCATCGGGTGATCCTTGAGATCGCGCACCACGCACAGCTTGAGGTTCGACAGCGGACACACGGTCAGCGTCACCCCCTGCTCCACAAGCCGCCGTGTCAGCGCAGCGTCCTCCAATGCGCGATTACCATGATCGATCCGGTCGACGTGCAGGATGTCGAGCGCCTCGTAGACATACTCCGGCGGACCTTCCTCGCCCGCATGCGCGACGATCTTCAGTCCATTGCCTTTCGCCGCCTGGAATACGCGCGCGAACTTGGATGGCGGATGTCCCTTCTCCGAACTGTCGAGCCCAACACCCACGATCCGGTCCAGATAAGGCTCCGCCGCCTCGAGCGTGCGGAAGCTGGACGCCTCGTCGAGGTGGCGAAGGAAGCACATGATCAGCTTCGACGTGACGCCGAAACGCAACTCGGCCTCACGCATCCCCGCAAGCAGGCCCTCGATCGCAACCGAGAAGGGCAGGCCGCGATCGGTATGCGTTTCGGGATCGAAGAAGATTTCCGCATGTAAGCCGGCATCGGCATGCAGCCGCGTGAAATAGGCCAGGGCCAGCTCGCGGAAATCATCCTCCGTCTGCAGCACATTCGCGCCCTGATAGTAGATGTCGAGAAAATCCTGCAGGTTCGAGAAGGCGTAGGCCGCCCGCACCTCATCGACAGACCTGAACGGGATGTCGACCCTGTTCCGCCTGCCCAGCGCGAACATCAGTTCCGGCTCAAGCGAGCCTTCGATGTGAAGGTGCAGTTCCGCCTTGGGAATGCCGCGAATGAAGGCTTCGGATACGGACATGGATGTCTCCGGGTCAGACGGAGACACTAGCAGGCCGGATGCAGGGTCTGCAAAGCCGAGACGGCCTGCCGGAGGGAATCGTATGTCGCAGGTCCGACGATTGATCGTTGCTGCAGCGACGCTTGGCGCGGCCGGCTGCGCGACCCCGCCAGCGCCCATGCCGACTGACATGGACATCGATTTCGTCCGCGGCTGCTGGGTGCAGAAAGACGCGCCGGGCGAGCAGGTACAGGCCTTCCTCCGTCTCCTGCCCGACGGCGACAGCCTGTCCGGACAGGTTGCCGACGTCAGCACCGGCGACTGGATCACCGTCGCGGCCTTTTCATTCACCCGTGCGGGCGATCGCGTGACATTCGATGCCCGCGACATTCCTGAACTGCCTGCCCACACGCGCATCGATCCATCCCGCCTCGCCACCAGCGTCGACTGGGCGCGCGCGACATCCGGCGCCAGGCTCGCCGCCTATGCCGGCCCCTCACCGTCCCGCACCTTCCTGTTCGCCGAAGGCGGAGGCGACACGCTCACGATCCGCGCGGTCAGCGCCGAGCCAGACGCGACGCTGGTCTTCACCCTGTTCGACGGCGAACGCGAC
>CAIKXW010000003.1 GCA_903831485.1 uncultured Alphaproteobacteria bacterium
CGAGAGCGTCCAGCGTCTCAGCGACCGCATGGCGGAAACAGCCCTCTCCGCTCGCCCGCTCGACAGCACAGAGATCGACCGTCTAGCCGACAAGCTCGACGAGCGCGTCAAGGAAAGTGAACACCGGAGCGCGCAGGCGATCGGCCAGATCGGGGAACAGGTCGCGCGCGCCGTCGAGCGCCTCCAGCTGCAGGCGCAGGATTCGCAGCGTGCATTCGAGGCGCGCCTTGCCGACAGCGGGCGCTCTTACGAGACAAAGCTCTCGGACATGCTTTCCGAGGTGCAGCGTCGCATGGACGAGTCGGCCGACCAGGCGGCCGCCGCGCTTACGCCAGTGCAGAATACGGTTTCGTCGATCGCCCGCCGCCTCGAAGGCATCGAAGATGGCCGGAGCGGACGCCACGAACAGCCTGAAGTCTCTCGCGACATCCCGATCGTGCCTGACGAATACGTCGTTCTTGACGACGATGCCCACCCCGAAACGGCTCGCATTTCGCCGTCCGTGCTGGCGGCAATCGACCAGGCTGATGACATTCCCGAAACTACCGACATTGTTGGCGTCGACCCGCCGCCCTTCGATCGCGTTACCGATCCGCGCGATGCGCACCTGTTCGAAGAGGGCGCCTCTGCTTCACCAGAGGCCGCTCAACCGGCGAACCGGATCGAAGACCTGCTCGAGGCGGACGACGAATTCCTGGGTCCCGCCACCCCGCCGAGCGAAGGATTTGTGGCTGAGCTGCCGTCCGACGATGGGCGCGAGCGGCTGTCCACGGACTATCTGGAAGAAGCGCGCCGCGCCGCGCGACAGGGCCGCCGGGTTGAAACCGCTTCGAGCTCTGGCCGCAAGGGGATCGGCAAGGGCCCGCTGATCGCATCCGCCGTGCTGACCGTCGCGGTCGCCGGCGGCGCCGCCTTCACGGTCATGCGCGGCAAGCAGGACGCGCAAGGCGACGACTTCGCCAAGCTTGAGCCGACCGCGCCAGAACTTGCCGCGGCGCCAGCCGGGGCGGCTGATGAGGTGCTGTTCACAGAAGCCGAAACCGATCCCGCCGCAGACCTGCTGGCCGATGACGTGCCGGTTGAGACGACCACGGCCAATCCCGCGACGACGACGGCGCCAAAGCCGGCGCAGGCGAGCCCCGCCACAGAAGCTGCTCCTTCGCCACTGACACTGCAGGACGCCGTCCGCGCCGGAGATCCGGTCGCGCTGCACGACTACGCGCTGGAGTTGCTGAACACCGGCGAGAAGACGCGCGCTGTCCAGCTGCTCCGTGACGCCGCCGGTCGCGGCCTCGTGATGGCCGAGTATCGCCTCGCCAAACTCTATGAGCGTGGCGAAGGCGTTCCGCGCGACATGGCAGCCAGCCGCTCATGGACCGAGAAGGCCGCAATAGGCGGCAACCGCTTGGCCATGCACGACCTTGCCGTCTTCTACGCAGAGGGTGATGCGGGTCCGCAGAGCTATGCTGCGGCCGTCGAATGGTTCCGCACGGCGGCGGACCTCGGCCTTGTTGACAGCCAGTACAACCTGGCCGTCCTCTACGAACAGGGTCTCGGGCTCAGCGAGGACAAGGCGGAGGCCGCCTACTGGTTCGAGATTGCCGGCCGCGCTGGCGATCAGGACGCGAGCCGCCGCGCCCGCGGTCTGCTGTCGGAAATGCAGCCCACCCAGGCGGAGTCGATCAAGCGTCGCGCCCGCGCCTTCAACCCGAAGCAGCCCGTCGCTCGCGCCAATGGCGACTTCGGCCGGCGCTCATGGGACATCGCCTCGCCGGCGCAGATTTCCGAAGCCCAGCGCCTGCTCCAGCGCCTCGGCTATGCGCCGGGGACCACCGACGGCAAGCTCAACGCGCGCACGGCCGACGCCATTCGGCAGTTCGAGCGCGCCAACGACCTTCCTGTGACGGGCGAGGCCAGTGTTTCGCTCCTGCGCCAGTTGCGCGCCGCGACGCTGGGCGCCGAGGACTGACGTCGCCGGGATCGGCGTCGATCCGGGCAAGGACGAAGCTACGACCTGTTCATTCTTGCACTGAGGCCGCGCAAACGCTTTCGGCGCAGCATTTGCCCGTCTAGAACGGGTCATGCTGATTCACCTTCCCATCGCACAGGTCGCGGTCGATCCGCTGATCCTCATCGCGATCGGGACGCTGGTTGGGTTCCTGTCAGGGCTGTTTGGCGTCGGCGGCGGGTTCCTCCTGACCCCTCTGCTGATCTTCTATGGCATCCCGGCAGCGGTCGCAGTCTCGACCCAGGCCAACCAGATCCTCGCCACGTCGATTGCAGGGGTATCCGCCCACTGGCGCGAAAGGCAGGTCGATACCAAGCTGGGCACGCTCATGCTCCTGGGCGGCCTGGCCGGGTCCACCGTCGGCGTCGGGATCTTCAGCATCCTCAAGGCATTCGGCGTCGTCGATGCGACGATTTCCTTTCTCTACATCATCTTTCTGGGCGTGATTGGCGGCCTGATGGCGTGGGAAAGCGTGGGGGCCCTCCGAACGACC
This sequence comes from uncultured Alphaproteobacteria bacterium, assembly GCA_903831485.1. The sequence goes on from CAIKXW010000003.1 coordinate 2,502, forward strand.
GGCGGCGATCCCGGTCGCCGCACCCGTATCCGGGCCTGGATGCGCGGACTACCTATGAAACGCCGCTTCCCGCGCTCTGGGCTCTACATCTCGATCATTCCGCCCATCGGCATCGGCTTCTTTGTCGGCATGCTGGCGGCAATCCTGGGCGTCGGCGGCGGGTTCATCCTGGCGCCCGCCATGGTCTACCTGCTCGGCGTGCCCACCCGCGTAATGGTCGGAACCTCGCTATTCCAGATCATCTTCCTGACGGCCTACGTCACATTCCTGCAGGCCACCTTCAACGGCACGGTCGATCTCGTGCTCGCCTTCGTCCTGATGGTCGGAGGCGTCATCGGCGCGCGCTATGGCGCGATTGCGGGCCGCAGGCTCAAGGCGGCGCAGGTCCGGCTTCTGCTCGCCCTTCTGGTGCTCGGCATCGCGGGCAGACTTGTCTACGAGCTCTTTGTGGCGCCACAGCCCGAATACCGGCTGGAGGAGATGCTATGAAACGCATCGCCACCCTCCTGCTGATGACCGCCGGAATGCTCGCGACCGCCGCTGCCTACGCGCAACGCGTCGAGGGAACCGAGCGCCCGATCATGGCCGCCGGCATTGCGCAGGATGTCATCGAGGTCGAGGTCAACTACAATGACTCCCGGGTCATCGTCTTTGCCGCCATGCCCCAGCCCGAGAACCCGACCTCCGGCGTCGCCATCGCCCTGGTCGGACCGATCGTGCCGCATCGCATGATCCGCAGGACGGCGGCCGGAGACGAGCGCATCGAATTCGTCGGGGCCCCGCAGGTCTTCGCAATCGGCGCCGAACCCGAGGTTACCGCGAGCGTCTCGCCCGAAGCGATGATCGAAGCCGGGCTCAATGCACAGGCTAACGCGCTCCCGCGTCTTGATCAGCTGCTGTCGCCCGAACTCCGCTCCTGGCGCGAGGCCTTCGTCGACCTCAAGATGGAGCAGGGCCTCTACACATTCGGCGACGCTGACTTCAAGCGCTTCGAAGGCGGACTGCGGCGCGCAAGCATCGGCCTGCCCCTCAACGCACCACCTGGTGAGTACAGCGTACGCGCGGTCGCCTTCCGCGATGGCCGCATGGTGGGTGAATCTCGCCAGAATTTCACACTTGCCCGCACCGGGCTCGACGAGACGCTTTTCGACCTCTCGCAGCAGCACGGCCTGATCTACGGATTCGTTGCAGTTCTGCTTGGAGCGCTCGTCGGGGGCGTCGCCGCCTGGCTTGGCCGCAAATAGCGCGGCAAACCCTGCGTCCGGGCGCCCGCCATCAACAGCGACAACCAAGCTGAGGATATCTGGAATCAAGTCGCGATTCGCAGGTAGGTTTGGCCTAGAGAGAGGCCATGGCGAAGGATCACGAAAACCCGTCCCAGGCGGTTCTACCTCACAACCTCCAGGCCGAAATGGCGGTGCTGGGCGCCATCCTGTTCGACAACAACGCCCAGCAACGCGTCTC
>CAIKXW010000004.1 GCA_903831485.1 uncultured Alphaproteobacteria bacterium
CCAGCTGGCTCAACATGGTCGAAATCGAGATCGGCGTTCTGCGCAGCCAGTGCCTCGACCGCCGGATCAAGAACAAAGCGACACTCATCGCTGAAATCGCCGCCTGGGAACGCAGACGCAATCGCGAGAAGGCAAAGATCAAATGGATGTTCACCACCGAGAAGGCGCGCGAAAAGCTCCGCAAAGCCTACCCCGTCAAAGAGCCATAATCTCTGTGACGCGCCACTAGTGCAGCAGCGGCCCTGACTGTTGCGATCCCATCCCCGCCTTCAGCCGCATATGCCGTCTGTGCAGCTTCCACATCAGGCTCTCCAGCACCGCCAGCTTGTCCTCGGCCGAGCTGGTATCCGCCCCTCGCTCGCCTTGCCGTGAAATCATGTCCAGGAGCCGCCCGACCTGTTCGGCCAGCACGCCCACCTGTTGCTTCACCTGCATGACTTCGCCTTCGCGGCTCATAGCCTTGGACCTTTCGCCGGGCCCTCAGGATCCCCGTAAAATAACTTACGCGGATGCTCGCAGTTCGTTGCAAGAAACCTAAGCCACGCCCTTCTCGAATCGCCCACGCAACCATCTGCCGATCCCCATCGCCACGGCGATCCCCGCACAATCGGCAATGAAATCCACGATGTCGCCAGACCGACCCTCATCGCCCCGCGCCTGCACGATCTCGATCCCCGCCCCCAGCGCCACCATGTGCGCCAGCCAGAACCACAGATACCGCCTCGGCAGCACCAGAACGCCCGGCCCGGTCAGGCAGCCGAACATCACGAAGTGGAAGATCTTGTCCTGGAACGGTATCGTCGGCGGCGGCCCGACATCCGGCGCGATCAGCAGGTAGGCCGCCACCGCCATCCCGAGCCCGGACAGACCCCCCAGCACGCCCCACGTGACAGTCTCGCGACGCATCCACATCTCCCTTCGCCGGCTCCGGCGATGCACAGACGATTTACCTGCTGCACTGCTTCACTGCAGCCAAGGTCTATCGACAGACTCACGCGATTGGTATTAATCCCGCCTCTTCGCGCGGCACGCTGTCGGGCATGTCATGGCGAAGTTTGATTGGGCATATTCCGTGCGCCTCGCCACCCGTACTGGGACCATCCTCCCATCATGAGCGCCCTCACCGCGCGCTCCAAGGCCCAGCGGGCGCCTGCCGACCGCGTCGCCGTCCGCGCCGCCACCCCCGCCGACGCGCCCACGCTCGAAGCAATCGAAGCCGCCTCCTTCATCTACGACCGGCTTTCCCCCCGCGCGCTTGCCCGCAATCTCCGCTCGCCAACCGCGCACGTCTTCGCCGCCACGATCGGCGGCGTGCTCGCGGGCTATGCCATGGTGTTCTTCCGCCGCGGATCCACCCTCGCGCGCCTCTACTCTATCGCCAGCGTGCCCAACGCCCGTGGACGGGGCATCGGCAGCCGCCTGATGGAAGCGTGCGAGCGCGCCGCCCGCAAGCGCGGCTGCGACCGCCTGCGCCTTGAGGTCCGCGAGAAGAACCGCCCCGCCATCGCCCTGTACGAAAGCCTCGGCTACCGTCGCATCGGGCGCTACGAAAACTATTATCAGGACGGCGCCCCCGCCCTCCGCTTCGAGAAGCAGCTGGTCACCCCGTGAACAACGACTGGATTCTGATCGCCGACGACCTGCGCGACCTCGCCGCCCTCGGCGCGCCGTTCCGCATGATGACCACGCGCGACTACGTCCTGCAACCGAAACTTCTTTCCGGCGCCCGCCCCAAGATCATCAACCTCGCCCGTAGCTACAATTACCAGACCGACGGCTACTACGCCTCGCTTCTGGCCGAAGCCCGCGGCCACCGCGTCGTCCCCACCGTCGAGACCATGCTAGACCTCTACGACCGCGACATGCACGAGGATGCGATCTCGGTCCTCGAGGAACTCCTCAACAAGGACCTCGACAAATTCCCGGAGAACGGCCCGGTCCCCGAAAAGCTGCTGGTCTGCTTCGGCGAAGTGGAAGACGAGCGCTTCCGCAAATTCGCGCGCCAGCTGTTCGACTGGTATCGCGCCCCGGCCCTCCTCGTCAGCACCAGCGAGAATGGCGAACCCGGCAAACACAAGGTCAAGCGCATCAAGCTCCTGCCCTTCACACGCCTCGAAGACGACGAGTTGAAATTCTTCGTCGAAAGCCTCACCAGCTATACCGGCCGCGTCTGGAAGAACCCCAAGGCCCGCACCATCGCCAAATGGTCGATCGCCGTCCTGCACGACCCCAACGAACAGTTCGCTCCCTCCAACATCGAGAGCCTGAAACACTGGGCGCGCCTCGCTGAAAAAGACGGCGTCGAGATCGAACCCATCTCCCGCAAGGACCTCGACCGGCTCGCCGAATTCGACGCCCTGATGATCCGCGAAACCACCTCGATCACCAACCACACCTATCGCTTCGCCCGCCGCGCCGTGGCCGAAGGCATGCCCGTCATCGACGACCCGGTCTCGATGATGCGCTGCACGAACAAGGTCTATCTCTGGGAGCGCCTGCTCGGCGCCGGCCTGCCCGCGCCGCAAACCATCATCATCCAGGACAAGACCAATCTGGAAGAAGTCGCCGACCGCCTCAAATTCCCCGTCGTGCTGAAAATCCCGGATGGCTCCTTCTCGCGCGGCGTGAAGAAGGCCCACGACATGGCCGAACTAAAAACCATCGTCGCGAAGCTGCTTGAGGAATCCGATCTCTGCATCGCGCAGAAATTCGTCCCCACCGAATTCGACTGGCGCATCGGCGTGCTCGACAAGCGCCCGCTCTTCGTCTGCCAGTACAAGATGGCCCGCGGCCACTGGCAGATCATGAACCACAAGCCTGACGGCAGCGCCGTCGAAGGCGGCCACAAGACCATCGCCGTCGCCGAAGCCCCGCAGGACGTCGTCGACATCGGCGTCCGCGCCGCCAACTTGATCGGTGACGGCTTCTACGGCGTCGACATCAAGACCGGCCCCGAAGGCCCCATCGTCATCGAAATCAACGACAACCCCAACCTAGAACACGGCGTCGAAGACGAAGCCGACAAACACGTCTGGCCCCACCTGACCGAATGGTTCGTCAAACGCCTGAACGCGTAGGGCGCGCTCACAACCGCCAGCCACAACCTGGAAGACAACAATTCGCCAAGATGGGTCATCGACGCGCTTCGATTGGTCCTAGAAACTTGGCGCAGGTCACTCGGAAAACCCCACCCCGCCGGCGCAGTTGGCGATCGACGCGCCGCCCCGCAGTCCGGCAATGAAGATCCGGACCTTATCCTCTGTAGAGAACTTCCGCTGCGTCCGCAGGCGGGCGTGCCTTACATGCCAATCGGCCGATTGCGGCCCGGAAAACTGTCTCATCTTCGCTACCTCATGGGCTGCGACAATCCAGAATTTCTTCGTTGTTGACAGATCTCAACTTGTCTCACGCGCGCTGACGCCGGACGAGCGACCACGAAGGAGTTTCGATCCCCGCGCACGAATGCGCTTGGCTACCTGCAGGCATGTATCCTGGTATGGCGCATCTTTACGCCAGAGCAGCGCAATCTGCCGGCTCATCTCGTAGCCACGAACGTTCAACACGCGCACGCCACCAACTGCGCCCGCGCTAGATTTCAGGTAAAGCTCGGGCAGGATCGCAAGGCCAAGACCACTTGCGGCCATCTGATACAAGCTGTCCAGGCTCGTCCCCTCGTAGTTCCGCAGCAACTGCATCTTCAACGCATCGCACATGATGGTCAGTTGCCGCGACAAATGGTGGCGCGAGTCCAGATTCAGTACGCCATGATTGGCAAGGTCGGCTGTCTCGAGCAGCCTGCGCTTTGTCAGAGGGTGACCAACGGCAGCTACAATCCGCAGCGGCTCCTCGAAGAGTAGCTCCGTATGCATCTCGGCGAAGAGGAGCGGCAGTGGCGCAAGAAGGATGTCGATAGCTCCGTTCGTGAGTTCCCCGACCTGCTCGTCGGGGATCCCCTCACGAATGTGAATCTTCAATCCCGGCATGTCGGAGTAAAGTTCGGCGACGACCTCGGGGAGCAGATACGGACCTATCGTTGGACTGACGCCGACCCGGAGAATGCCAACCTCGCCACCCGTTTGTGCCACGAGCGCTGCGCGCTTGAGATCGTCGACCTGTCCGACGATCCGTCTGGCGCGCTCGTATATGTCCCGACCGATCGGGGTCAATTCGCCGCCAGCAAGACTCCGGTCTATGAGCACCACGCCCAATTCATCCTCGAGCAGTCTGAGCTGCTGGCTAAGGGTCGGTTGCGAAACATGGGCTGCCTTTGCAGCCCTGTGAAAGTTTCGATGCTCCGAAATGGCGATGAGATACTCGAGCCTTCGCAAGGTGGGCATGGGGAAACTCCGCCAATCGGAGCCGCGCTCCCGATCAGCTGATAGAAATAAACTATCAGATGTCTCGAAACAATCAATTGGACGCTATTGGCGATGATTTGTACGAAGGTCGCTGACCCAGCCCCCTGATCCGGGCCGTCGATTACGAGAGTCCGTTCGCCTTTCTTTCCTGTTGTTGCGTGGTGATCAAGGCCCGCTGAGCGGAGCCGTGGCGTAGCTCAGGCGAAGCGGGCCTGGGTGATCGGGCGCGCCTC
>CAIKXW010000005.1 GCA_903831485.1 uncultured Alphaproteobacteria bacterium
GCGCTCAACAAGAAGCCAAAGCACGGTCTCGGCCATTCGATCGCGGTCGGCGTTCAGGTCGCGCTGCAGTTCAAGCCGGACGCCATCGTGGTGTGCATGGGCGACATGCCGTTCATCGAGCCGTGGCTGATCGAGGCGCTCACAGCAAAGCTTGGCGACGCCGACATCGTAAACGCGGGCGCACCAGGCCGCGTGCATCCGCCAACCGCATTCGGCGCAGCGTGCTTCGATCAGCTCAGAAAGCTCGACGGAGACGACGGCGCGAAGAAAATCATCGGGCAGGGTGGCTTCCGCGTTCTCGGGCTCAACGCGCCATCGCCGCTGCTGCTCGATGTCGACACGCGCGACGGGCTGGGCTTTGCGAGGCGGCAACTTGAAGTTCGGGAGAAATATCCGGAGCTCGAGATCGCGCCGCCGGCAGAGTCAGTTTATCCTGCTGCGTCGAAACCTCCGGCAGCGACAGACGAGCAGGCGGTGCCTACGCCCCGCCGGGCGAACGCTCGGCCGTCTTGACGTCGGTCCACAACGCTTCCTGCTCATCGAGCGACAGCGCCGCAAAGTCCTGACCTCGTGCCCGGGCAAGCGTCTCCATAGCACGGAAACGCTTGCCAAACTTTGAATTGGCGGCGCGCAAAGCCTCTTCTGGATCAACTGAGAGCTTCCGGCACAGATTGGCGACCACGAACAGGATGTCGCCCAGTTCCTCAGCCACATGCGCCGCGTCCCGCACAGGCGCTGCGATCGCCTCCTCAAGCTCCTGGATTTCCTCTTGAAGTTTGTGGAAAACCGGCTCGGGCGACGGCCAGTCGAAGCCAACCCGTGCCGCGCGCTTCGCCAGCTTCTCCGCCCGCATCAGCGCCGGCAGGCCCAGCGCGACGCCGTCTATGGCACTCGGCGTTCCGCCTTCGGCTTTCCTGGCCCGCTCTGCCGCCTTCATCGTTTCCCAGGCGCCGGTCTGCGCATCCGCGTCCGAAATGGTAGCCGACCCAAAGACATGCGGATGCCGCTCGACCATCTTGTCGACCAGGCCGCGAACCACGTCGTCGATGTCGAAGTACCCAGCCTCCTCCGCCATCCGCGCGTGGAACACGGACTGGAACAGCAGGTCGCCCAGCTCACCCTTGAGCTCGCCCATGTCATGGCGTTCGATCGCGTCGGCCACCTCATAGGCTTCCTCGATCGTGTACGGCGCGATGGTGGCAAAGTTCTGCGCCACGTCCCACGGGCACCCGGTCTTCGGGTCTCGCAGCCGGGCCATTAACGCCACCAGATCGCGAAAGGCGTCTCCAGATGAGGGGAGGGAGCGGCCCTCGTCAGGCTCGGCGTCGCGGCCGGTCGATGTCGAACCCGTCTTAGTCACACCCCAAACCCCTCATAGCGCCAGTCGCATAATCAACATTATGGGCAATTGGATTGCCATTGAAATCAGTCACGTAGCAGCATCTCCAGTTCCATCCCGTCATAGGCGGGCTCTACGCCCGCCGGCAGCTCGGACCGCAGCTTCGCATAGTCCAGATCGACATGGAGGTTCGTCAGCACGGCGCGCCGCGGCTTGAGCCGTTCGATCCAGGCCAGCGCCTCCGCCACGCTCGCATGCGTCGGATGAGGCCTGTAGCGCAGCGCATCGACCACCAAGGTGTCGAGCCCATAGAGCCGCTCCAGGGTCGTCTCGGGCAACCTCACCACATCGTTGCAGTAGCCAAACGTACCCAGCCGGAAACCCAGCGAGCTGATCCCGCCATGGTCCTGCGCCAACGCCAGCATCTCCAGCTCGCCACCCAGACCTCCGATCCGGATCGCCTGCCCCGCCACCAGATCGTCATGGCGGTCGAGGATGGCCGGGTATGCGCCCGCGCCCTCGAAGCAGTACCTGAACCGGTCTCCGACGACGCGCGCCGTCTCGGCGTCCATGTGCAGCGGGATGCGCTTCATGGCGCGCAGCACCAGCGCACGAAGATCGTCGATGCCATGGCACTGGTCGGCGTGCTCATGCGTGAGTACGACGGCGTCCAGCCGCGTGACCCGCGCCGCCAGCAACTGCTCCCGGATGTCTGGCGACGTATCGATCAGCACAAGCGTCGGCTCGGACACCCCGGTCGACCAGTAGCGGACCAGCGCCGAACAGCGCGTCCGCCGGTTGCGCGGCTCGGCCGGGTCGCAGACACCCCAGTCATTGCCAATCCGCGGGACGCCGCCGGACGATCCACAGCCGAGGATCCGGACCTGCAACCTGCCCTTTGGCGCCGTCGCGCTCATTGGACCCGCCTGAAAATCGCGAGGGCGTTCTCGGTCGTCAGCCGGGCCGCTTCATCGATTTCCAGCCCGCGATGCGCCGCGAATGCGCGGCACACATCCGCGACATAGGCCGGCTCATTGCGACGGCCGCGATGCGGGATCGGAGCAAGGTACGGACAGTCGGTCTCCAGGATCAGCTTGTCGAGCGGCACCTTGGCGATCACGCCGCGTACGTCCGTCGCGTTCTTGAACGACAGGATGCCAGAGACCGAGAACCACGCACCGAGATCCATAGCCCGCATCGCGAGCCGTTCACCGCTCGTGTAGCAGTGCATCAGGATCGGAAACGCGCCGCGCTTGAACTCGCGTTCGAGGATGTCGCCCGTCAGGTCGTCGGCCTCGCGTGTATGCACGACCAGCGGCAACTGCGTTTCGCGCGCCGCCTGGATGTGCTCGACGAAGCTGCGCTCCTGCAGGACGATATCGCTATAGCCGTAGTGTCGGTCCAGGCCGGTTTCGCCAATGCCAACGACCTTCGGGTCGCGCGCTTCTTCGACCAGCGTCTCCGCCTGCAGCGACCAGAAGTCCTTCGCATAGTGCGGATGCACGCCGACCGTGCAGTTGATGTCGTCGTTCGCCGCTGCGACCGCCTTCACGGCGGGGTAGCGGTCGAGACGGTCGCAGATCGTTACCATGCGCGTAACGCCAGCCGCCCGCGCGCGCGCCAGGACATCCGGCAGATCGTGCGCGAACTGCTCGGCGTGGAGATTCACATGCGTGTCGAACAGCAAGCGTCAGGCCCCCGCATTGCCGAGGCGACCAGACGCGGCCTGAAGCGCAGCTGCAACCGTCTGCGCGCGATCCTGGTTCAGCGCCGACGCTTCGGCGCTGATACGCGCCACCGCAAGCGCCGCATCGGCCAGATCGCCGGCGAGCACCGGATCGCCCTCACGCATCGCGCGCCTCTGAAAGTAGCCGCGAAGATGCTCCAGCGACATGGCCAGCGCCCCATCGCTGCGCGCTGCTTGAGACAGCGCACCCTGCAGCGTCGACGCATCGACGCCATCCGCACGCAAGAGCGCGTCGATCGCCGCGCCAGCCGCTTCTCCGTCACCCTGCATCAACGCGATCGCGCGTCCCGGCCGGCCCGGCGTCAGTGCTGCGACGGACTCGGCCTTCGCGCCCGTATGGCCGGCCTGCGCGAGTACCGCCAGTTCGTCACGCTCGCTCAGCGTTCCACAGCGCAAGACGCGGCAACGGCTGCGGATCGTCGGCAGCAGAGCCTGTTCGCCATGCGAGATTAGGAACAGCACAGCCTTGGCTGGCGGCTCCTCGAGCGTTTTCAGCACGGCGTTGGCGCCGAAGCGATTCATCTCATCGACAGCGTCGATAATCGCCACCCGCCAGCCGCCAAGGGCGGGACGCAGCGAGAAGAACTGCGCAAGTTCACGCACGCTATCGACCGGGATCTCGGATTTCTGCTTGCCCTTGTCATCGAACGGCCTGCGGATCACGCGCAGGTCCGGATGGCTGCCAGCAAGCGCCAGTCGCGTCAGCGCAGGATCGGGCGAAGCCGTCAGGTCCGAGCGATCGCCGAGAAGATGCAGCGCCAGCCGCAACGCGAGCCGCGCCTTGCCAACGCCACGTGAACCGCGCAGCAGCCAGCCATGATGCATGCGACCCGCCGCCAGCGCCTCGAAGAACTCGCGCCGCGCCGCCTCATGCCCAAACACAGGTCCGAAGTCATCCGCCTGCAGCTCCATCAGCGGACCTCCGGAAAGCGCCGCGTGATTTCTGCTAGGGCGTCTTGGGCCAGCGACTCCGGCGAGGCAGACGCATCAAGCACAAGACAACGCTGAGGATTGGCGCGAGCGATGTCGAGGAAAGCCTGATGCACGGCGGCATGATAGGCGAGGTCGCGCGACTCGATCGCGTCCTGTGCCGCCGACCGCGCGTTCATCCGTGTACGTGCAATGTCCATCGACAGATCGAGCACAAGCGTGAGATCAGGACCGTCCGCGCCCACGCACATTCGTTCAAGCGCATCGAAATGCTCCGGCCCGACGCCGCCCGCCGCGACCTGATAGGCCCGCGTCGAATCCGAAAAGCGATCGCAGATCACCCATGTCCCGCGCGCCAGCGCCGGCCGGATCGTGCGATCGAGATGATCGCTGCGCGCTGCGTAGAACAGCAGCGCCTCCGCGACAGGATTCCATCCACCAACATCGTCAGGCGGATTGAGGATCAGACGTCTCAGCGTCTCCGCGCCAGGCGACCCGCCGGGTTCTCGCGTCCTCACAACCTCGACGCCCTTCGCGGCCAGTTGCAACGCCAGCGCGGCCGCAAGCGTGGACTTGCCTACGCCCTCGCCGCCCTCAAGCGTTATGAACCGACCACGATGCGCCAAGCGTCAATCACCCCTTAGCCCAAGCATCGCTTTGCCGAAGAAGCCTAGCTGGTTGACCGTCGCGCCCGCTGCAACCGGAATGCGCTTCGCCGGCGTGCCGGGAGCGGTGATTACCAGTTCGCCAACCACGTCGCCTTCCTTCACGGGCGCGTACAGCGGCCCCTTGTAAACGACTTCGCCCTTGATCTTTTCGACCGCGTCGAGATGAAGCCCGATCGCATAACCATCCGCCGCCACCAGCGGCACCTGCGCCTGTTCGCCAAGCCACACATCAGCGACCGCAACCTGGGCGCCTTTGGTGACAAGCGTCGCGGAGGTGAAGTCGAGGAAGGCGGACCGCATCACACGCGGACCTTCTTGCTTGCGCGCCGTCTCGCTGGCGAGCCCGTTCAGCACGATGATCCGCCGCTTGCCTTCACGCACAGCTGAACCGACGAGACCGTAGCCCGATACCGACAGATGCCCAGTCTTCACGCCATCCGCGCCATCAAGCTCACGGAGAAGGGGGTTCCGGTTGTATTGGCGCGTCTTGTTGAAGGTGAACTCCGGCTCCGAAAACATCGGATAGAACTCCGGGAAGTCCTTGATCAGCCTGAACGACAGCAGTGCGATGTCATGCGCGCTCATTCGATGCCGCGGATCGTCGAGGCCGGTCGCGTTCGCGAATGTCGAATTGGTGAGACCAAGCTCCTTGCCACGCGTGGTCGCCTGACGCGCATAGGCGTCCTCGCTGCCGAACAGCCCTTCTGCAAGCACGATGCAAGCATCATTGCCCGAGACGATCACGGCGCCTTTCAGCAGGTCGTGCACGGTGACCTTCGAATTGAGCGGCAGGAACATGGTCGAGCCATCCGTGCCGGCGCCGCCTGTGCGCCATGCATGCTCGCTCACCGTGAATTCGTCCGTCATCGCAAGCCGGCCAGCTTTGATGCGCTCGAACACCATGTAGTAGAGCATCAGCTTGGACATCGAGGCCGGGATCATCGGCTCGTCGCCCTTCTTGGAGTAGAGGGGCAGGCCGGTGTCGCCATCCATGATGTAGGCGTAGGTCGCCGCGGTGCTCAGCGGATCGGTCGCCGACACCTCGATTGGCGCAGGCGCGGCGCCGGGCCCCGGCTGGGCGACGGCGGATGCGGCTGCCAGCACGGCAACAGCAAGGGTTCCAGCAATTAAACGCATGGCGACAGACTCCCTCGGGAATCTGGTCACAAAACGGCGTTTCGGGCATCCGCGTCAACCGCCGGGAAGCCGCAGACCGGCAATCCCTGCCCTGCCCCGGGCGGTTTAGCCGTTGCGAGCGACGACAATCGCCTTCGCGGCGGGTCCGTCGAGGTTCCAGAGGGCCGCTTCAGCATCCTCGCGTGACGTCCACGGACCGAGCATCACACGATGGAAAGCAGCACCATTCACCAGTGCGGTTTCGATCGCCACCGGTCCCGCGCCGGCCAGCCGGCCGCGCAGGGCGTGGGCGTTGCCGAGGTCCGAAAAGGATCCGGCCTGCAGGTAGAAACCACTCACAGGCTTGGCAGCAACCGGCTTGGCCACGATCGGCGGCAGCGAGCGCATCGCCACATCCAAGCGCTGGGGCTGTGCCGCCACAGGCGCCGGAGCGCCGCCACCAGGGGCGGGGGCAGGTCCGACATATTCCACACGAACCTTCGCCGTGCCCTTGCCATGCATGTCGAGCGCCGCGCCCGCCGCCTTGGACAGATCGATAATGCGATCGTCCACGAAGGGCCCGCGGTCATTCAGGCGAACGACGACGCTCTTGCCGTTCTCCAGATTGGAGACGCGAACAAGTGAGGGGATCGGTAGGGTCGGGTGAGCAGCAGTCAGGTCGTTCTCGTTGAACGTCTCGCCGGATGCCGAAGCCTTGCCGTGGAAGGTCGGGCCATACCACGACGCAATCCCCACCTCGTTATAGTTCGGCTCATGCGCCGGCACATACCAGCGGCCAGCCACCTGGTAGGGAGGGCCGGCAAAAGGCGCGACCGCCGTTGGCGCAACCTTGCGCGCGGCCACAGACACAGGCGTGCCAGCCGCTGCAAGCGGCGTTGGGCCGAATGTAGCCTTGGGCGCGCCGGAGCGTAGGTCGAGCGCGCCAGAAGGCGCAGCGTTCGAGAAACTCGGAATAGGAGCGTTCGGCGCAACGTTCAGCGACATGACGTCGGCGCGATTCTCCAGCCGCGGCATCGTCGCCTTCGGTGCAGATTTGTATTCGATCGGCGCCTGCGCCAGCGCAGGTCCGGCGAACAGCACGACGCAGACAACCGCGCATACGCGAAAGGTGAGGCTACCAGCCATCATCGATCCCTTTTGAAAGCAGTCGCCGTTCTGGCGGCATGGGATGAATCTACCTGAGGCAGCTTGCACGCCCGGCAACCGGACCCCGTCAATTTTACGGAATTTGCCGGGTCCCAAAGCCATGGTTACCCCTTTGGGACCAATTGCTCCGGGTTCCGCACACCGACGCGCCAGAATCCCTCAAAACCGCCGCCCTACCGGCTTCCCGACCCTTATCCAGCCTGCGCCGCTGTAAACCATTTTCTTTGCAGCCAACCCTGCCTAGAACAGCCGCCAAGGAAGGGTGGCCGAGTGGTTTAAGGCAACGGTCTTGAAAACCGTCGTGGGGGAAACTCCACCGTGGGTTCGAATCCCACCCCTTCCGCCACCCCGGCACTGGAA
>CAIKXW010000006.1 GCA_903831485.1 uncultured Alphaproteobacteria bacterium
ACAAGCCGCTCAATGTCCGCAGCGGGCATATCAACAACGACAGGGATGAGAAGCATCTGGCGCGCGACGCCGTTCTCCGCGCGCTGGCGTTTCAGCTTTTCATAAACAAGACGCTCATGCGCGGCGTGCTGATCGACGATCACCATGCCGTCCGCCGTCTGCGCGATGATGTAGGTCTCGTGCACCTGCGCACGCGCCACCCCGAGTGGCGGTGTGTCAGCTGAAGCATCCGGCGCAGGCTCGACGCGCGCGCTCGGAGCGCCGCCCAACGCCTCGAACGTGGCAGGCCGGTTGTCGGACATGCCGGCATAGATCTGCGTCTCCACCACCGGCCGCGCCGGAGACCACCGCGCCTGTCCCGCATTCCAGGGCAGAGACGGCGCCACATGGCTCGTCGCCGCGCCCAGCGCCGCGCCCGCGACAGTCGTGCTCGCGCGATGCCCGGCCGCGGCCAGCGCATGCCGCAGCGCGCCGATCATGAGCCCGCGCACATTTCCGGAATCACGGAAGCGCACTTCCGTTTTGGCCGGATGCACGTTCACGTCCACCTGCATCGGGTCGAGATCGAGGAACAGCACCGCCATGGGATGCCGGTCGCGCGCGAGGAAATCCTGATACGCCGCGCGGATCACGCCGACCATCAGACGATCCTTCACCGGCCGTCCGTTGACGAACAGGTACTGGTGCTGCGCGCTGCCGCGATTGAAGGTCGGCAATCCGGCAAAGCCGGACACACGGACACCCTCGCGCTCCGCGCCGATCTCGACGGCGTTCTCGCGAAACTCCTTACCCAGCACGGCGCCCAGGCGCCTCAGCCGCGCCTCGCTCGCATCGCCCTGTTCAGCCTGCAGCTTGATGACGGTCCGCTCGTCCGTCTCGAGGTGGAAGGCGACGTCCGGCCGCGCCAGCGCGAGGCGGCGCACCGTATCCGCAATCGCCTGTGCTTCCGACCGCTCCGTCTTCATGAACTTCAGCCGCGCTGGCGTCGCGTAGAAAAGATCGCGCACGTCCACGCGCGTTCCGCTGCTGGTCAGCCCGCTCCACGGCGCGGGGTTCGGTCCGTCGATGCGCCCTGCATCTACGGTGATCTCGAAGGCCGCATCGGCGCCCACAGCCTTGCTCAGTATTCCAAGCCGGGACACCGAACCGATCGACGGCAACGCCTCGCCCCGAAATCCCATCGTGCGGATGTCGAGCAGATCCACGTGGCCATCTTCATCGGCCGCCAGCTTCGACGTGGCGTGCCGCTCGATCGCCACCGGCAACTCGTCCGCGCTCATGCCGAGCCCGTCATCCTCGACCAGCAGCCGCGTAAGCCCGCCGCCCTCGATGCGCACGCGGATCGACTGCGCGCCGGCATCGAGCGCATTCTCAATCAGCTCCTTCGCGGCGGCGGCCGGACGCTCCACCACCTCGCCGGCGGCAATGCGGTTCACTGCATCCGGCGGCAGGCGGCGGATGCGTCCCTCGGGCGGTTTCAGGGCTGATTCGGCCATCCGGGCACCTTAGCGTCGATGCCGGCGATTGGCAGGACGTTGCGGCAGCGCCCTCACAGGTTTGTGCCATGCAAAGCGCTCAATCCAGCGCCGGCTGGCCCACCATCACGAAGGTGAAGTGCTCCGGCTTCATGTATTTCGCCGCGACCCGCTTTACGTCCGCGAGCGTCACCGCTTCGAAGAAGCCATTGCGCTGCTGCACATAGTCCGCCGCCAGATTGTCCTGCCGGAACCCCAGCAGGTTGCGCGCGATCCTGGCGTTG
>CAIKXW010000007.1 GCA_903831485.1 uncultured Alphaproteobacteria bacterium
ATCAGCGACACCACGCCCACGGGCTCATCACCCTCGCATGCGAACAGGATCGCGCCGCCATCGCGCAGGACGTATTTGTGGGGATCGCCCAGAACCTCGCGATCCTTTGCTTCGACCGCAAAGAACCGCTCGATCCATTCGAGATTTATGTCGCGAAAGGCCGCCTCGTCGCCGGCCCTGAAGGGGCGGACGACGATGGCCATCAGAACTTGACCGTGGGCGCGATGTTGATCTGCGCGCGCTCGGCCTCGCCGACATCGAACATCTCACGCTTCGTGAAGCCGGTGGAGCCCGCGATGATGGACGAGGGAAACTGTTCGATCGCCGTGTTGTAGTCGTTGACTGCGGAATTGTAGAACCGGCGGGAGGCGGCGACCTTGTCTTCGATGGCCGAGAGTTCCGTCTGCAGCTGGATGAAGTTGGCGCTGGCTTTCAGGTCCGGATAAGCCTCGGCGAGGGCGAAGAGCTTGCCCAGCGCGCCGCTGAGCGCGCCTTCGGCGGCGCCCATGGCGGCCGGCCCCTGCGCCGATGCGGCGGCGTTGCGGGCGGCGATGACGGCGTCGAGCGTCGATTTCTCGTGGGCGGCGTAGCCCTTCACGGTCTCGACCAGGTTCGGCACCAGTTCACGGCGCAGCTTCAGCTGGATGTCGATGCCGGAGAACGCCTCGTTCACGGTCTGCCGCTTAGCGACCAGCCCGTTGTAGATCAGGATAGCGACGAGAACGATGAAGGCGAGGACGCCTAGCCCGATATAGATTGGTAGCATTGCCGCCGCCCCGTTCTTGACTGCCCGACCGATTCCCGGCCCCGCGGGCAACCTACAACAAGACCGGCGCGAATCCACAGAGATTCCGTGGCTTCTCCGGCGCCGGCCGGTTCACGCTTTACTTGCGATGTCGCGCGAGGATCGCCAAGATTACGCGCGGCGGTACGAGATCAGATCATGACCACAGGGCCAGGAGCCATCGTTGTTGGCGCAGGCATCGGCGGGCTGGCCGCCGCAGCCGCCCTTTCCCGCCATGTGGCGGATGTCCTCGTCGTCGATCGCGATACCCTGCCGGACGACAACGCGGCGCGGCTGGGCGTGGGCCAGGGCGCGCATACTCACCAGCTTCTGAAGGCCGGCGAACTCGCGCTTGAACGCCTGCTGCCGGGCATCACCGACGATTTCGTCGCCGCCGGCGCGGTGCGAATGACGGTCGGCCGTGACGTGAAAGTATACGATTTCGGCGGCTGGATGGACGATTTCGACGCCGGCTTCGCCGTCACCAGCCTGTCGCGCCCGGCTTATGAGGGCGTCCTGAGGCGGCGTGTCATTGCGCTTGGTAATGTCCGCTTCCAAGGCGAGACGCCCGTCCGACGTTTTGTCGTGGAGGCCGGGCGCTGCACGGGCATCGAGCTGGAAGACGGCGCGATGCTCGGGGCTGATCTGGTCGTCGACTCCACCGGGCTGACGGCGCCGCTGCTGCGCCAGCTTCAGGACGATGGTCACGCCGATTTCCCGACCGAGGAAATCCGCATCAACGTTGCCTATACCACCGGCCGCTTTCGCCGCCCGGAGAAGTGGCGCGATGACCAGACCGGCTTCTTCGTACTGCCCTCTCCGCCGGACACGCATTTCGGCCTGATGCTGCCGATCGAGGATGGCCAGTGGATCCTCTCGCTGGGCGCTCGCGGCGGCGCGATCCCTCCGCGCGACCCGGATGGTTTCAAGGAGTACGCGAAGGGCCTTGTCGAGCCGCACGTCTATGAACGCATCAAGGACGCCGAAGTGGTGGGCGAGCTGCGCACCTTCCGAAAGCCGACCGCGACGCGCCACCGCATCTGGGAGGCGACAAAGTGGCCGCAGCGCCTGATCCCGATCGGCGACGCGATGAGCAGCGTGAACCCGACCTATGGGCAGGGCATGACGGTCGCGGCGTGCGAAGCAGATGCGCTTGAAGCACTTCTTGGCCAGGCCACCCCGCTCGAGGAACTGGCCCGTGCGTATCTCGCCATGGCGGGAGAGATATCGGGACGCGCGTGGAGCCTGTCGACCAATTCCGACTACGTCTATCCCGAGACCGAGGGGGAACGTCCCGCAAACTTCGCGATGAGCCGCGCGCTGGCGGCGACACTGCGCAAGCTGGCGGACGAGGACATGGAGTTTCGCCGCCTGCGTTATCGGCTGGTGCACATGCTTGATTCCGCCGACGCGCTCAGGTCGGGTCCGCTTGCGGTGCGGTTCTTCACGGCGTTGCAGGGGTCCATGGCGTCATGAGCGACGGCTTGCTGCGGCCGGGGGTCGCCGCAGATATCTTCAAGCTGCAGGAGATCGAGCGCAACGCCGCCAGCTTGTTTCGCGGCTGGCCCGGCATCGACACGTCCGCTCTCAACTCCGTCATCGCCCTGTCCGACCACCTGCATTCGATTGAACAGGGCCTGTCCATCGTGATGGACGTGGATGGTGAACTGGTCGGCTTCGCGATCGGCGACATGCAAGGAGAGGACGCGTATCTGCGCGAGCTGGACGTGGCGCTGGTCCACCAGCAGCGCGGGTATGGCGCGCGACTGGTAGATGCGTTCGTTGCGGCAGCGCGGGTCAAGTGCGTGCGGCACACCTATCTGGCGACGTTTCGCACGCCACCGTGGAACGCGCCGTTCTATGCGCGCATGGGGTTCAAGGAAGTTGCGCGCGCCGACTACCAGCCGTGGATGGCCGAGCTCGAAGCATCGCAGGCGGCTTTCCTCGACCTCTCGACGCGTATCTTCATGCGGCTGGATTGATCAGCCTGCCCGCTCGCCCAGCTTGCGCAAGTTCTCTTCGTGCGACTCGCGGCTGACCGCGTAGGGTAGGATTGAAGCGATCATCATGAGGCGCAGCACGCAGATCGCCGGCACATACCACCAGCCCAGCGTCTGCAGCGCGCTGTCCGGCACCTTGTCGGGCGCGACGCCCGACGGGAACTGGGCCAGATCCAGCAGCAGCGCCGCGGCCATCAGGCCGAGCCCGACCGTGACTTTCATGATGAAAGTATTGGCTGCAAAGAACACGCCTTCCGAGCGCCGTCCGGTTTTTACCTCATTCTGCTCCACGAGGTCCGAGATCATCGAGACGAGGAGGACCTGCAGGCAGACCACGAGGATGACATCCACCTGTCCCTGCACCAGCACGATCCAGAACGCGGCGTCGGATCCCGGCGCGACAACGCCCGTGAGTCGCAGCAGCATTGCGACCGGAGATGTGATGAGGCCCAACACGCCGACGATGATGATGCCGCGTTTCTTGCCGACCCGGCGCGTCAGGAGGGGAGCCAGCGCGGCCCCCAGCGCTGCGGACACGAAGATCACCAGCGTGATCACAGCGATCTGCTGCGGCTGGAAACCCCAGAAGAAGGACGTCATGAAGGTGGAGAGCGTCTGTCCAAGGCCGAGCATTGTGCTCGCAATGATGGCCGTAAGGAAGATCGCGCCCATCGATCGATTGAGCAACGTCTCGAAGATTTCCCTGAACACGCCGGCGAGGGACAGCTTGCGCGGCGGCGGCGCCGCGAGCCGCGGAATCTGGGCGTGCGTACCGAGGGACGACACCATTATGGCGGTGAAGATCACGCCGGCGGCAACCCACGCATAGACCACGTAGGCGTCGCGGTTGAACTGCCCGTTCGGAGCTTCCGGCGTAGCGAAAGCCGGGAACAGGAAGAAGAACATCATGACGGTCATGGCGTTGCCGCCCGTCCAGCCGAAAAAGTTGCGCCACGACAGGAGGGTCGACCGCTCAGCATAGTCGCGCGTCAGTTCGGGGCCCAGCGCGGCGCTCGGCGTTTCGAAGAAGGTGATCGCAGTGCGGGTCGCAACCGCAGTGGCGAGAAGATACCAGAACAGCGCCGTATGATCCCAGTCGCGTGGCGGCGTCCACAACAGGAAGAAGGACACCGCAACAGGTATCGCCGAGGCGTACATGAAGGGATGCCGCCGGCCCCATCGCGAGCGGCAATTATCAGACCAGTAGCCGACGATGGGATCGGAGATCGCGTCGAGCACCAGCGCGAGCGTCAAGGCCTGCCCCACTAGCAGGGCCGGCATGCCGACGACCTGCGTGTAAAACATCAGCAGGAAGATCTGCAGGCCAGCATCCTTGATGCCGAAGGCTGCCGAGCCGAAGCCGTAGGCGAGCTTCGTGCCCAGCGTTGGCGATTGTGAAGCGATGACGCTCTCCCGGCCTTTTCCCTAAAGGCAGGCTAGGTCAGCGTGCGCCGCAACAGCAACCCGGCGCCTTAGGGTCACTCGCCAGAGAATTTCCCGTTCTTGTTGAAGCCGCGCGGCGCGAGACGGCCGGACTGGGCGCGTTTTCCGATCCAGTTCTTCCAGTCGTCGGCGGATTGTTGGCGCCCGGCACTGTCGCTCCAGGTGAGGCCGTCGGCGCGCGCGAACGTCTTCAGGTCCAGCAGCCCGCCGTCGGTGAAGGACTGGATTTTCACGCCCTTGCCGCGCGCCATTTCCGGCAGCTCGTCGGTCTTGAAGATGACGAGCTTGCGGTTCTTGCCGATCGACGCGGTGAGATCGCCCTCGACCTTGATGCAGATCGCCAGCTTTTCCTTCGGGCCGACATTCAGGATGATCTTCCCCTTGCGCGTCGACGAGATCAGTTCGGCGTCCTGCACGATGAAACCATAGCCCTTGCTCGACGCCACGACGCGGCGCGACTTCGGCTCTGGGATCAGCATTTCGACGATGGTCTCGGATTCCGGCACTTCGAGGTTGAGGCGGATCGGTTCACCATGGCCCCGGCCGCCGGGCAGTTTGTCTGCGCCGATGGTGAAGGCGCGGCCGCCGGAGGCCATCAGGATCACCTTGTCGGTGGTCTGACATTCCAACGACAGTGCGAGCTCGTCGCCTTCCTTGAACTTCAGGTCGTCGAGCTTCTGGTTGTGCCCCTTGAGCGCGCGGATCCAGCCCATGCTGGAGAGCACGACGGTGACAGGCTCTTTTACGATCAGCGCTTCGAGGGCCGCTTCGGTGTCGATCTCTTTCGCCTCGCCGAAGTTCGAGCGGCGCTTGCCCAGTTTTTTGGCTGGATCGAAGATTTCGCGCGCGGCCTTGAGCTGGCGTTTCACCTCGGTCCACTGGCGGCTGGTCGAGCCGATCAGCAGCTCGATCTCGCGCTTCTCTTCCGACAGTTCCTTGTGCTCGCGCCGGATCTCGATCTCTTCGAGCTTGCGCAACGCGCGCAGGCGCATGTTGAGGATCGCTTCGACCTGGATCTCGCTGAGGCGAAACTTGGCCATCATCACCGACTTCGGATCGTCTTCGTAGCGGATGATCCGGATCACTTCGTCGATGTTGAGATAGGCCTTGAGCAAGCCGTCGAGGATTTCGAGGCGGTTCTCGATCTTCTTCAGCCGGTGCGTCGCGCGGCGCACGATGACTTCGCGGCGGTGGTCGAGATAGCAGTTCAACAGGTCGCGCAGGCCCATCACCTTGGGCACGCCATGGTCGAGAACGTTCATGTTCACCGGGAAGCGCGTCTCAAGCTCGCACTGGCGGAACAGGCTGGCCATGAAGACGTCCGGCTCGATGGTGCGCGTCTTCGGCGTCAGCACGATGCGGACATCCTCGGTGGATTCATCCATCGCATCTTCGAGCATCGGGGCCTTCTTGGTCTCGATCAGCTCGGCCAGACGCTCCATCAGCTTGGATTTCTGCACCTGGTAGGGAATCTCGGTGACGATGACGCGCCACATGCCGCGGCCGAGATCTTCCTTCGTCCACTTGGCCTGGCAGCGGATGCCGCCACGGCCCGTCGCATAGACTTCGCGCAGGCCTTCCTTCGTCTCAACGATGACGCCGCCAGTCGGAAAGTCAGGACCGGAGACGATCTTGAGCAGGTCGTCCACTGTCGCTTTGGGATGATCCAGCAGGTGGATCGCGGCGTCGATGCACTCGGCCGGATTATGCGGCGGGATCGACGTCGCCATGCCGACCGCGATGCCGGACGAGCCATTTACCAGCAGGTTGGGAAAGCCCGAGGCGAGAACCACCGGCTCCTTGTGCGTGCCGTCATATGTCTCGCGGAAATCGACCGCGTCGTCGTCGAGGCCTTCGAGCAGCAGCATTGCCGCCGGCGTCAGCTTTGCTTCGGTGTAGCGGAAGGCGGCAGCCGCATCGCCGTCAATGTTGCCGAAGTTCCCCTGGCCATCCACCAGCGGTGTGCGCGTCGCAAAGTCCTGCGCCAGACGCACCATCGCATCGTAGATCGATTGGTCGCCGTGCGGGTGATACTTACCGATAACTTCGCCGACCACGGTGGCCGACTTGCGGTGGCCGCCAGTCGGGTTCAGGCCGAGCTGGCTCATCGCGTAGAGAATGCGGCGGTGGACAGGCTTCAGGCCGTCGCGCGCATCTGGCAGCGCACGGGCGGTGATCGTCGACAGCGCATAGGCGAGGTAGCGCTTCGACAGCGCCTCGTTGATCGGTTCCTCGATGATGTCGCCGCCATTGTCGGGCGGATCGATCGTGGTGTTCTTGGCCATGCTCTACTCGTTTCGAATCAGACCGGTGAAATTCGCCCTGCCCGCTCAGGGCGGTCAATCTTCAGACACTCCGGCTAGCTCACACACTGTTAGTAATCTGAAAACACCCGTGGCATAGCGCGTCCCGCCGGGAAAAACTGGGGGCAAGATGGGACTCGATTACAGCTCGCATCCAGTCGATCCGGAGTTGTTTCGCTCGCGCCTTGTTCCCTACGCCATGGGTCAGGGTGATATCTCCGACCTGCTGGACCGCGCGGTCGACCTGGCCGAGGTGCTACACCGGGCATCGACCTGGGCACTGGCCACGACGCGGCTGTCGAGCGCCATGCGGGAAGCACAGGAAGCCGTCGCCCCGATCGTCACGCACCGCTACCTGACACCAAGAAAGCAGAACCTTCTGGGGAGGCTCCTCGGCCGCGCCTCTCCGATGGTCGAAGAGAGTTATCAGACGCCGGCGTACTCACCCGGCATTCCGGGGTTCGATTCCGACCTTCACGTCTGGGGCCGGCCTTTCTTCATTACATCGCAGACCCCCGCAGAGGCCCTCGCCGCATACCAGTCATTTCTCGACGGCGCCGGTCAACCCCCGTCGAAAATCGACGCGCTGTGCGCTGCAATGCTGGCCGATCTCGACGCACGCCGCTCGCAGCCTCTCCAAGAACTCGACACGGCTGTTGCCGAAGCTATTGGAAAAGCGCCGCCCTATCGCTCCGCAGTGGAAGTCGATCCTGAGCTGTCGGCGTACGATCGTGTTCGTGCTCGCAAACATGGTGTCGCCCAATGGAACGCGATCCGGGCGATCTGGGACCGACGTGCGGCGACAGCGCCTTTCGACCTTGAGTTGCTGGAACAGGAAGCGCGGGTCGCAGCCGGCCTGCCGCCACAGGAAGAGGATAGCGGATGGATCGAAGTCAGGGATCCGAACGTGAAACGCAGCAGCCTGATAACGGCAGCTGACGCGCTTGCCGGTCTGCCCTTTCGGATCATGCAGTTCGCCGCCGAATTGCAGCCGGGCTGGATGGGGAAAGGCCGGGCGCATGCTTCGTCGATCTTTCTGCATCTAAACATCAATACAGATGATCTTTTCGAGAAACCCGCCCCGCTATTCGACAGAATGATCGCTGCGGCCCGTGCTACGGGTCGCGATTTCCATCGCGGCCTGGCGGATAATTTCTCCCTCGGCGCCTATGTGCCGCCGGAGAAAGTCCCTCGTCTTGTTGAATTGCTGGAGACGAACGAGCATCGATTGATCCGGGCATGGGTAACCGACGAGTCCAATCCGTTTCAGATGGAGTCGGGCCTGACGGGCCACCTCAAGAATCTCGAACCCGCAAAGTACGCCGCCAGCAAGGGATGGGGCTATCTTGAAGCAGCCGAAATCTATTCAGGCTTCCTCGGCATAACCAACTGAGCAGCTGGCGTCAGGCGGTCGAGAGCCTCCCGGCACGCTCCAGACGGTCAATCATCAGATAGCGTGCTTCCGGTACGGGCTTGTTGAGATCGGCGAACAATCGCTGGCCGAGAAAATGTCCCGTGAGGCGAAAGCCGTTGTGAATATCGACAGGCGTCGCTGGCGCGGTGATTTCCACGAGGAATTGTGGCAGCGGAAGAAGCCGGTCGAGAAATGCGCCGGCGTCCGATCCGCGCACGGCGCGTCCGGATTTCGGACTCACATGGGTAAGGCCATCATTGGCGCCTGACACAGCGCAGTTTTCGAGGTCCAGCCCGTATCCAAGCATGGTCAGCAGGCCCAGCTCCCAGCGGATGAACAGCGCCGGCCAGACCTCCTCATTGCCGAGCATGTCCAGCAGTGTCTCGGAAGCGTCATAAAGCGCAGGCTTCGCCTCGCCCTCCGGCAGAGCGGCCGCGAGCAGCTCGCTTAGCGCCGAGAGCCCGGCCAGCGCCTCGCCGCTCGCCATGTGGACGGCGGCTCGCTCGGTCTCCGTCTCTGCGGTGAAGAAGCCGAGATTGCTCTCGCCGCCTTTCCACGTCACGCTCAGCGTGTTCCCCGGCTGCATCGGCGCACGTTTCTTCTGGCTGGCGCCGCCATAGACCATACCGCGCCGCCGGCCGTGCCCGCGCGCGAAGACTTCGAGGATCGCGCCGGTCTCGCCGAAACGCCTCAAGCCCAGCGAGATCGCCTGGTCACTCCACTCAGCCATGCCGGAGGGATAGGCCGATGCGCCGGAAACTCAACCGTGCCGATCAGCAAGGTTGACCTGCGCCCTCCCTTGTCCCACATGCCCCGCAAGCGAGGACGACCTCCCCCTTCCGGGCAACATTCGGGACGGCCCGACCTTCAAGGGAGGGCCATCATGGCCTGGGTGTTTCTTGGCGTAGCCGGACTTCTCGAAGTCGTCTGGGCCTACATGCTCAAGGTGTCGGACGGCTTCTCGAAACCCGTCGAGTCCGCCATCGCGATCGTGGCGATGATCGCCAGTTTCTGGCTGCTGTCGCTGGCGATGAAGGAGCTTCCGCTTGGCACGGCCTACGCAATCTGGACCGGCGTCGGCGCGGTTGGCGCCTTCATCCTCGGCATCATCGTACTTGGCGAGGCGGCGACGCCCATGCGCATCGCATCGGCGCTTCTGATCCTGGCAGGCATGATCGGGCTGAAGCTGGCGTCCGACGCCTAGACGCGATCGACCGCTTCATGTGCGGCGACGATCCGCTAGCATTCACACGAGCCCTCTTCGCGACCGGGACGGTACACGATCGTCAGGAGCCTTGGCGCGCCACGAGACCGGGAAGGCGGCCTCAAGCACGTCCGACAAGACAATCGGCGTGCTAGCCGGGCAATTTCCGCAGCACGTATTCGATCTTCGAACCCTCGGCGTCGAACGCGGTTTTGACCCACCGGCCTTGCGCGTCATACCAGAAGCTGGCGTCGAGTTCGGAGTCGACATCATAGCGCCGGGCGTCGATCATGCCGCTTCCGGTCTTCACCTTCTCAATGCCGCGGTCGGAGACCTTCATCGGTAGTTTTTCGCCAGTCTCGGTAGAAAACAGGAAACCCTGGCGCATCTGGTCTTCATTCCAGTGCGTTGACGGGATTAGAGGCGAATTCAGCAGTCCCTTGAACTTCTCGCCCTTCACATTCAAACCGCCCTCGATGGCTTCAACCGACAGCGTTTTCCACTTGCCGCCAGTCTTGGTGCGCGAACCGATCCAGACCAGACGACCGCCAGTGTACTTCTCCGTCACGTCATGAAGATGTTCGAACAGGGTGAGAGGGCCGAGCGTCACGCGCAGTTCGACGTCGGTATCGACCGTCAGGGTGTCACCATTGCGATCAAATTTGAGAACGTGCGTGCCGAATTTGCCGCCATCTCGCAGGACATCGAACTCCAGGCGGGTACCGTGCGCCGGCTTCCAGGGCTGGGCCAGCGCCGGCATGGGGGCAAGAACGGCGAGGAAAAGCAACGAAATCAGTTTCATCGGGGCCTCATGTGTCAGGCGTGTTACGCGCCCTTGCCCGCCCCGGATCATGGCGACGCTGTTGATCCGTGGGCGCAATCTCCCTAGTTCATAGGAACAATCCGGAACCCGCCGGAACCAACCTCTCCAGACCCGATGGGGCGACCGATGCGCACCTACGCCAACGTGATCGAGGCCATCGGCCGAACGCCCCTGATCAAGCTCCGCCGCGCGTCCGAACTCAGCGGCGCAAACATCTATGGCAAGGCCGAGTTCCTGAACCCCGGCCAGTCCGTCAAG
>CAIKXW010000008.1 GCA_903831485.1 uncultured Alphaproteobacteria bacterium
CGAAGGCGCGTTCCGCGCGGCAAGCGGCTTACGCCATTGCGCCTGAGGATTCGACTGACGCCAGCTTCAGAGATCTTGATGGCGTGATAGCGGGCGAGATACCAGACGATCCGGATCGGGCCGAGGTGATAGGTTCTGCGCAAATGAAGGACCTTGTCGACGATCTCGGGCGAGGTCCGGTTGACGGGGTTCTTTGGGATCGGCTTGGCGCTGACAAGACCGGCTTCGCCAAGCTGCCGGTATGCGGTGCGCCGACGGTAGAAGCTCGCTCTGCCAATGCCAAAGTAGCGATAGGTCTTCGCCACGCACCCTGATTGCTCTGCATGGCGCAGGATCTTGATTTTACGCTGAACATCCCGAGCCTGATCGGCCATCTGTCGCATCTCCCATGCCGCTTACGATCATCATGGAAAATGTCTCGCCAGTTCGTACAGTCCTACAGATGGCGGTGTCGGAGAAGTCCACTGCGCCGTTCCAGCGGTAGGCGTCTTCGTCCTGCAGGCGGATCTCGACCTTGCCGCCGCTCTTCTCGGCTTCGCGCTGGTATTTCAGCAGCTGGGCTTCGGAGGCTTCGAAGTTGAAATAGACTTGGTCGGTCGAGACGATGGTGGTGAGGACGTCGGAAGTGGACAAGCCGCCGGCGATGACGTTGCCTGCATCCACGCGCCGGTCGGACACGATGCCGGACACCGGGGCGGTGACGCGGGTGAATTCGAGGTCGAGGCGGCGGGCGTGAAGCGTGGCTTTCCGGCGTCATAGTCTTCGCGGGAGATGGCTTGCTCTTTCATCAGAACGTCGCCGCGTTCGAAAGCCTTGCGGGCGACGGACGCGTCGGCCTCGGCCGAAGAGAGGGCGGCCTAGGCGGGGCGGGGGCCGAGGGTGAAGAGAAGCTGGCCTTTCTTCACCGCTTGGCCGTCCTTGAAGTGGACGCCCTGGAGGAAGCCGCCGGCCCGGGCGCAGACATCGACATGCTGGCTGGCCTCAAAGCGGCCCACGAACTCGTCCCAGTCGGTGACGTTCTGTTTTAGAGGAGCCGCGACGGAGACTTGTGGCGCCGGCATTCCGGTAGGCGCGGCCGGTTTCTGGCCGCAGGCCGTGAGTGCCGTGGCGGCAAGTAGTGCCGCCAGCAAAGGCTTGGTAAGCGTGTTCATGTATGGCCCCCCCGGGGAGGAGAAGGAATGCCCGTTCGGGCTGTTTGTGTATTTCCGGCCTTCTCGATCGGTGTCATCGTCACTATGTCAACGGGCGTTGACAAAACTTTTCATGCAGTGCAGCAAAGGATCGAAATGACGACTGCCTTTCACGCGATCGCGTCTCGCAAACGCAATGCGGTGGTTACCCGTGCCGGTTTGCTTGCGGCGGCGACGAAGCGTTTTGCTCGTGAGGGCTATGACAGCGTCAGCCTTCGTGAAATTGCGGCCGACGCGGGCGTCGATGTGTCGCTCGTCTCCCGTTATTTCGGCGGCAAGGAAGAACTGTTCGCCGAGGTTCTGGCGATGTGCCCGGGCGGCACAGAAATTTTCGAAGGCGATCATCACGATTTCGGCGAACGTATCGCCACCAAGATCGTGATGGGCCCGCAGGAAACCACGGACCTGGATTGCCTGCTGATCATCCTGCGCTCGGCGTCTTCGCCGGGGGCGCGGGAAGCGATCCGGAAATCGGGCGAGGAAAGTTTCTTTGGCCCCATCGCCCGATGGCTGGGCGGGCCGGACAGCACCGTCCGTGCACGGCTGGTCGCTGATATCGTGATGGGCGTGACGATCGATCGGGTCATCTCCGATGATCTGGGTCTTGATGAGGTGGCGCGCGAGCAGTTCCGTGTTCGTCTCGCGCGGACCCTGCAGAGCGCTATCGAAGCGTAAACCTACTCCAGCGGCACAACGTCGACAGCTTGCGAGCTCTTTTGTCCTCCGGCAATGCGGATGACGCCGCGCACGGGGGCGACGTCGCCATAGTCGCGGCCGTAGGCGACGATGATATGGTCGTCGCCAGCGAACATGCCGTTGGTGGGGTCATACTCGACCCAGCCGACTTTCGCGCCGCCCCAGGCGCGCGCCCAAGCATGCATGGAGTCCGCACCTTCCAACCGCGGCTGGCCGGCAGGGGGATTAGTGCGCAGGAAGCCACTGACATAGCCGGCGGGCACGCCGATGCTGCGCAGGCAGCCAATCATGATGTGCGTGAAATCCTGACAGACGCCGTGGCGGCGAGCGAAGGCTTCCTCCGGCGGTGTGTTCACGTCCGTTGCATCGGGATCGAAGGTCATGTCGCGGTCGAGTGCCTTGCCGACGGCTTCAATGACTTCGAGGGTGGTCATCTTTGGATTGATCTGATCGCGGGCGTAGGCGGCGAATTCCGGGCGGGCCTGAACGCGGGGGGAATCGGCGAGGAAGTGCTGCGGCGCATAGGGCGCAAGCGAGCGTATGCCGGCAATTTCGGCCGCGAGATCTTTCAGGCTCGGAGATGCGCCTTGCGGCGACTTTTCTGCGAAGCGTTCGACGCGTGAGCGGAGGCGGAAGGCGATCTTTGCGTGAGGGGCGCGGAAGGCCGCCTCGACCAGCGTGTTGCCGAAGAAATCGGTGCGCGCAAATCGTTCGTCAGGCGTGGGCGTGATCTCCAGCAGCGATGTGATGGTGCGCTGGCGGCCGGGGACGTCGGCGGGCGTCATGTAGAGGACGTGGCGGCCGCCCGCGGCGGGGCTGGCGTAGCTGTAGGCGATGCGGAGGCCGATGTCGTAGAGCATGATCAGCGCAGATAAGTGGATGTGAGAAGATCGGATAGGGCACCGAGTTCCGAGCGGATCTGCTGCAGAGCGGCGGGAGTCAGCGATTCAGGCGCGGCGACAGCGAGGTCGGCGCGGAGTTTCAGGGAGGCTCGGGCGAGCGCGGACATTTGTGCGCCTTCGCGAGCGCCGGGGAGAAAGCCGATCTGCCCATCGATCTCGGCGAGATGATAGTGGATCGAGCGTGGGTTGTTGGCGTCGCAGGCGAGAAGATCGATCACTGTGGGGCGTGAAGTTGCGACGGCGTAGAGGCGGCGGTGGGACAGCACGCTGTCGCCGACCTCGACCACGAGGTCGAGCGCGCCTTCGGGGGCTTCGCTGGATGCGAACCAGGCGAGCAATTGGGCCATTGCGTTCGCACGCTCCAGCGAACGGCCGATCGAGAGGAAGCGCCAGCCGGCGAAGCGGTACATGTTGTCGTGCACGAGGCCGGAGAAGCCGTTGATCTGGCGGAGGAGCGCGCCGAGGGCGCGGGCGGATGCATCGCCGGGGGCCACCTTGTCGAGGTTCTTCTTCGCGCTGGCGGAGAGTTCGTTGAGCGCGGCCCATCCATCAACCGAGAAGCGGTCGCGGACGACGCTGGCGCTGGCGGTGGATGAGGCCAGGGCTTCGAACAGGTCTGGCGGGATGCCGCGCAGCGGGTCGACGCCGAAGAAGCCGGGAAATCGGGCTGCGTAGTCGAGCAAGTCGGTATCGGCGCGGCCGGCTTCGGCAAGCCTGACATTGATCGAACGCAGCAGGCGGATCAGTCCTTCCGCGCGTTCGATGTAACGGCCCATCCAGAACAGGTTGTCGGCGGCGCGGCTGGGCAGCGTGCCGAGATGGGCGCGCACATAGGGCGAGGCGGACGAGGGCAGCATCGTCTCGTTGCGGACGGGTTTGCTGCTGGTCACCCAAACGTCGGAGACGGAGCCGCCGCGCTGCAGGGCGATCGCCGCCGGGTCTGGCGAGCGGCCGATGCGGCCATAGCCGCCGGGCATCACGCGCCAGCCGCGCGATGTGCGGGCAAGGAAGACGCGCAGGCTCATGGGACGGGGCGTGAGCTTGCCGTCGATGTAGGCGGGCGTTGTGGAGAGCGTGACGGCTTCCTGGCCGACAAGCAGCTGGGCTTCGGCGTCGAGCAGTGCATCGACAACGCCGCCGCGTGAGGTCTGCAGGTTGGATCCGAGGGTGGTGGAGTCATCGGGGTCAAACGGCATGCGGGTCGAGAGGGCCGGGCCGATCATCATGCGGTGGGCGTTGGCGCGGACATGGGCGCGTTCGCTTTCCTGGCCGCACCACCACGTGGCGATGTTGGGTATCTTGAGCGGTTCCTGGCGCAGCGCCTGACAGATGCGGGGGAGGAATGCGAGGAGAGCGCGCATCTCGAGGATGCCGGAGCCGAGCGCGTTGACCATGGCCAGCTTGCCGCGCCGGATGGCGTCGACAATGCCGGGCGTGCCGAGGCGGGATGACTCGTTCAGCTCCAGCGGGTCGGCGTAGCTTGCATCGATCCGGCGCCAGAGCACGCTGATGGGCGAAAGCCCGGCGATCGTGCGCACCATCACCTGTCCGTTCTGGACGGTGAGATCTTCGCCTTCCAGCAGCATGAGGCCGAGATAGCGCGCGATATAGGAGTGTTCGAAATAGGTGTCGTTCAGGCGGCCGGGTGTGAGGATGCCGACGCGGCTTTCGCTGTCGCCGCGCAGGTCGTTCAGCGCATCACGGAAGGCGCGGAAGAACCCGGCGAGGCGGTGCACGTTGGAGATGGCGTAGAG
>CAIKXW010000009.1 GCA_903831485.1 uncultured Alphaproteobacteria bacterium
AAAAGCTGGAGGCGGAGCGGGAACGCTATCGCGTCCTCATCGAAACCATTGACCGCACGGTCGCAGCCATGAACGGCGAGGCGAATATGTCCAATGCAGATCTCTACAAGGGTTTCTCTGCCGAGAAGCAGGCCGCGTACGCAGCCTGGCTGGTCGAGCGCTATGGCGATCCGATGAAGGACGACATCGCGCGCTCGCGCAAGGCGGGGGCGGGCATGTCAGGGGCCGAACAGGGCGCGGCGATGGATGAGTTGAAGGACATCGAGACTGCGCTTGCAGAGGGCATGACGCGTGGCATCGCGCCAGACTCGGAGCCGGTGGACGGCATGATCACGCGACACCGCGCATGGGTGGCGGTTGCCTGGGGCAAGCCGTGCTCGCCGCAGGCCTATGCGGGGCTGGCCGATCTTTATCTCTCGCATCCGGATTTCGTGAATCGCTACGAGACGATTGCACCCGGATTTGCGGTATGGCTGACGGACGCGATGAAGGCGCATGCAGCGCGCGCGGCGCAGGTCTAGCGTGCGGCGCGGCGGGTTTGCGTAGTCGAACGCCGGGCCGGCTTGGCTTTCTTCGCGGTCGCCTTCTTGCGCACCGGCGCGGCGGGCTTTGCCTTGAGCGTGGATACCACGGGCCAGCGGCCTGTCTCTTCTTCCCAATGCGCGCGGCAGAGGGAGACGTACATCGACTTCTCGATGCCGACCTGGTCGCCGCTTGTGACCGCGCGGCCGTCGGCTGTGCGGCGGACGACCATGGTGGCCTTGCTGCCGCAATGGCAGATGGTGCGGATCTCGCGGAGATTGTCGGCGATGGCGAGGAGTTCAGCCGAGCCGGGGAAAAGCTCGCCGCGGAAATCGGTGCGCAGGCCGTAGCACAGAACCGGAATGCCGAGACGGTCTGCGACGCGTGCGAGTTGCCAGACCTGCGGTTTCGTCAGGAACTGCGCTTCGTCGACGAAGACGCAGTCGATCTTCTTCTTGCGGTGTTCGCGATTGATCCAGGCGTGCAGGTCGTCAGATTCGCCATAGAGCAGCGCATCGGCGCTGATGCCGATGCGCGAGGTGATGTGGCCTTCCTCGGTCTCGGCATAGAGCGCCGAAGTGAAGAGCAACGAACGCATGCCGCGCTCTTCGTAGTTGTAGGACGCCTGCAGCAGCACGGTGGACTTGCCGGCGTTCATGGCGGCGTAGGAAAAATACAGTTTCGACATGGCCGCTCTCCGGACGCTGCAAGTCTGCAGCGGTCGGGCCAGGAGGCCAAGCAAGAGCCGGCGCAACCCTGACGGTTTCTGGGGATGAGCGAACGCCGGCCTGTGCGGCGATCCTATTGCGGCAGGCCGGCCGCGACGAACTTCGCTAGGTCGTCGAGCTGATCGGCGGAGAGGGCCGCGGCCATCGGGGGCATCTTCTCGCCGGGGCTGACCATGCCCTTCACGATCTTTTCCTTCACGGCGTCGTAGTCGAGGCCTGCGGTGAGGGCGACGCCCATCTGCGTGCCCTGACCCGTGGGGCCATGGCACATCGCGCACGAGCCCGCGCCGGCATAGACGGCGCGTCCGTTGGCGAGTTCTTCGGTGGTCGGTCCGGCCGATGCTGCGGGGATGGCTGGCGCGACCGCGGCCGCGGGCGCAGCTGCGTCGGCAGGCGCGGTGGAGAGGCTGTCGGTGGTGTTCTCGGCGGCGGGGCCGCTGGGGCCGACGGGCTCTTCGGCGATCGGCGCGGGCGGCGGCGTGGCGGGCGCGGGTTCTTCGGCCGCGGGCGTGCAGGCCGCGATGAGGGCGAGTGTCGAGAGTGTCAGAGTTGCAAGACGAAAGTTCACGCGAAGCCCCCTTTGAGTACGCCTGTCCCGGATCCGTGCGGCATAGCCGGATATCCCGGCCCCTTCTGTCTGCCGAATGAACTGATCGCAACCCCCGTTCCGCCCCCGGGGGCTTTGTTCACGCAGGTGTGGGCGCGTGGCCGGCAGCGGCAACGCCCGGGAAGATGTGCACGCCCTGGCGGTTGGCGCGCTTGATGAGTTCCGCGAGCGTGATCTGACCGAAAGCGCCCTTCCAGCCCTTGCCGTGGAACGCGCTCACGGGTGTTGCGGCGCGCAGGTCGCTGAGGGGCGTCACGTCCTCGACCAGCATGAGGCGCGGGCCTGGCTCGTGGCAGGCCAGAACAAGCGATGACAGGGCCATCGGATCGAAGGCGGCGACCAGGATGGTCTCGCCGCGCCATTCGTGGAGCAGGGCGGCGAGGCCGTGGCTGTCGGCGAGGGAGCGGGTGTCGTGGAAGAAGACCGGCTCCGACATCAGCGGGTTGAGCCCGGTGGCGGCGCCGGTGTTGCGCGTGCGGATCAGCGGCTGGTGCGTGCGGCGGCGCGTGTGTGCAATCGTCCAGCCGAGGCGGCGGCCAAGCGTGAGCAGCTGGCGTGCGGCGCTGCCCGCTTTTGCATCAGGCGCGCGGTCGGGCACGGCGTCCGCCTGCAGGTCGACGCAGATGAGGCGACAGGTCGGGTTGTCCATGGGGAGACCCTGGAGCTGGAAGGCTAAGCTGGAAGACGTCGGTCGGGAGGCGGCGGTTATGCCACCGCAGGGCGGGCGGCCGACCGGTCGAGGACACTTTCCTCGTCCCACTCACCCTCGGGGCGCATCACGACATAAGGGTCGCTGTCCATCGTAACGGCGTCATTGCGCGCCGCGAGTTCGCGATAGCATTCGACGTAGTCGTAGTCCGAGAAGCGGAAGCCCTCGCGGCCCTCGCGCGGGTGGAAGCCGAGCTGCTTCCAGAATGGCACGAGGCGCTTCTGGATGTAGCCGAGCACATGGCGGTAGCCCTTGCGTCCGATCATGTCGACCGCCGTCGCGATCATCAGCTTCACGAGTGCGCCGCCGCGCACATGCTTCATCACGCACACGCGCTCGATCTTGGCGAACGATGCGAACCAGCGGATGCGAAGTGTCGCGACCGGCTCGTTGCGGAGGTACGCAATAAGGTGGGAGGAGGAGAGGTCGTTGTTGTCGAACTCCTCGTCATAGGGGCAGTCCTGTTCGGCGAGGAACACGGACGCCCGGATCGCGACGACTTTCATGAAGTCGTTGAGATCGCGCACCATCTCGATGCGCAGGTCATTGTTTGCGTGATTTGCTTGGACCGACATCATGCCGCCATCTCCATGACCGAGGCGCAGCGCCAGAAAAGGTGGGGGGTATTGTCGAACGGGAAGAAGCCGAGATGGCGCATGATGCGCGCGCCGGCTTCAGTGGAGTCCCGCCCGAAGAAGGGCAGGTCCGGAAAGTAGCGGTCGATCAGTGTACGCAGGCCAAGCACCAGCGCGCCGCGGCTGACCTGATCCTTTCCGGCGTAGCACCAGCAGTAGAAGCCAGCGAGCGGCTCGCCCATGCGGGCGACCCATTTTTGATCGATGTTAGCCGCGTCGAACGTGTTGTCGACGAGGGCTGCGACGCCTGCAGCGGTGAGCGCGAGCGGAGCAAGGAAGCCTGTGACCTCTCCGCGGCGGCGGATCACCCAGATCGATGCGCCGGTCAGTGCATCGACACGCTTGATCTCGTCGAGCGAGGCGAGGCCCGGCCCGAGTTCCTGCGTTGCGAGCGCGTGCACGTCGGCGAAATCCTGGTCGCTCGCTGCATGCTCGAGACGCACTGCCGCCATCATCGCTTCGGATGCGCCGTGCATGTATTTTGTATGCAGACGTTCGCCTCCCAGCGAACGTAAAAGCGATGTCGCGCTGTCCCCCATCACCACCCCCCTCACACCCCGACCGTTCTGGCCGTTAATCACTTGCTAACCATTCAACACAAACTGGAGCCTTGCGCCATTGCGTTTCAGGCAGAGCGGGTATGACGGGCAAGGACCTCAACGAACGTCCTATCCGCGAGCTGGTCGATTGGTCGGACCTTCGAACATTCTACGCGGTGGCGACGGTGGGCTCGATGAACGCCGCCGCGGAACTCATGGGCGTGACGCAATCGGCAATCTCGAAACGTCTCGGACAACTTGAACAGCGACTTGGCGCGCGCCTGCTGGAGAGGTCGCCGACAGGCATTCAGCTAACAGAGGCAGGCGCAGAAGCACTCGATCACGTGACAACCATGATGCGCGCAAGTCAGTCTCTGGAGAACACGCTGCGTGGTCTTGAGACGAAGACACAGGGTGAAGTGAAGATCTGGGCCAATGACGGCATTCTGGCCTTCTGCATTGCTCCGAATGTTTCGTCTTTCCTTGCCGAGAACCCGGGCGTGCGCCTGGCGATGACGTCGGACCGCAACCTTCCCAAGCAGGGGCAGGGCTATGCGGATGTCGTGATCGGGTTCGATCAGCCGGTACAGGGCGACGTCGTTTCGTTTCCAATCGCGACGCTGCACTACTGCGCGTTCGCCTCGCGCGACTACATCGCGACGTACGGTGTACCGACCGGTCCGCTCGATATTGGCGCGCACCGTGTCCTGAATCACACGCTCTACAGCGAGAATCCTGGCTGGAAGGACAAGACGGCCCAGATCGCGGCGCTGGTGGAGCCCGCCTTGCTGACCGATTGCAGTGCATCCCTGTTGCAGGCGACGGCCTCGGGCGCGGGAATAGCGGTTATGCCGAGCTACGCGGTGCGGCTGGATGCGCGGCTGGTCGCGCTGCCCATGCCTCCGCTGGCGTCGGTGAAGGTCTGGCTCGGGTTTCACGAGAGTGCGCGCCGGGCGCCGCGGGTGCGCAATGTTGTAAGCTGGGTGCGACTGATGTTCGACCGCCGGAAGAACCCCTGGTTCCGGGAGGACTATGTGCCACCGAGCCTGTTCGACAACGCGCCGGCCATCGCCTGGCCGGACGAGCGTGCGGCGTAAGCGCCACGCCTGGGCAGACGCCGGTTCCTGCCAAAAAAAGGTCCAGATTGCGGGGGCACGCTCCACATTCCGGGGCGCAGCAGATATTCAGCGGCCGTGACCGTTGAGGTCGCCGCGCCCCGCTTGAAAACGCGCCAGCAGGCACAAACTAGCCCTGCATGTCCCGTTTTCGGGCCCAGACGAATTCTCCCGGCATACCCGGGCATAGACGGAGAAGCAGATGAATCGCGGTGTTGTTGTCGGCGCGGTTGGTGGACTGGTTGCGGGAGTGAGCCTCGGGGCCCTTGCGCTGGCCGCTCCTTCCTTCGCGCTTTTCTCGCAGAGCGGAGCGGTGGTCGCAGCCCCGGCGGCAGCGCAGCTGGCGTTGCCGGCCATGTCGCAGCAGGCCCGTTGGGGCGTGCTGCCGAACCTGGCCGACCTGGTGGAGGCGGCGTCGCCCTCGGTGGTGCAGATCGAGGTTCGCAGCCAGGCGCGGGCGCAGACGATGCGCCAGCCTGGCCCCAACCCGTTCGAGGGAACGCCCTTCGAGGACTTCTTCCAGGGCGCGCCCGGCGCGCCGCAAGGTGAGATGCCTGACCAGCGCGCCTCGGGCTCGGGCTTCTTTGTCGAGGGCGGCTATGTCGTCACCAACAACCATGTCGTCGAAGACGCGACCAAGATGACGATCCTCCTGAGCGACGGTCGCCGTTTCGATGCGGAACTTGTCGGCACCGATCCCAAGACCGACCTTGCCGTGCTGAAGATCGCGAACGGCAAGGACCTGCCGCGCGCCCTGCCATGGGGCGACAGCGGCGTTGCACGGCCGGGCGACAGCGTGTTCGCGGTCGGCGCGCCGTTCGGACTTTCCAACACCGTCACGGCGGGCATCGTCTCGGCCCGTGGCCGTAACCTCAACGGCCAGTATGACGACTTCATCCAGGTCGATGCGCCGATCAACCGGGGCAATTCCGGCGGCCCGCTGCTCGATCACACGGGCGCGGTGATCGGCGTCAACTCGCAGATCTTCTCGCCCAGCGGCGGGAATGTCGGCATCGGCTTTGCGATCCCGTCCGACCAGGCCAAGGGCATCGTGCAGCAGATCGTGCAGAACGGCTCGGTGCAGCGCGGCTGGCTGGGCGTGGCGATTGCGCCGGTGACCCCGGAAATCGCCTCCAGTCTCAGACTGGCCGATGCGAAAGGCGCGATGGTGAACTCGGTGACGGCGGACAGCCCTGCTTCGAAGGCGGGGGTGCGTGAAGGCGACGTGATCCTGTCATTCGGCGACCGTCCCGTCGCCAGCGTACAGGACCTGACCCGCGCGGTGGCCGACACCAAGGCGGGCGCCACGCGCGACATGAAGATCATCCGGGACGGCCGCAATCAGACGCTGAAGGTCAACATCGCGGCGCTGAAGGACGAGGTGCAACGCCCACAACTTGCCAGCGCTGCTCCCAGCGCCACGCGCGGCAGCGTCACGGAGATGACGGATCTCGGCCTCACGCTGGGCGTCAATGGATCGGACGTGGTGGTCACCGCGGTGAAGGTGAACTCGCCGGCAGGCGAGGCGGGCATCCGCACCGGCGACAAGCTGGTGAAGGTGAACCAGACGACGCCGGGCACGCCGGAAGCGGCCAAGAAGGCCGTGGAGGACGCGAAGAAAGCCAACGGTCAGGCC
>CAIKXW010000010.1 GCA_903831485.1 uncultured Alphaproteobacteria bacterium
CGAAGCCTGCATAATACGCGGTACCGCAGGCGACGATCTGGATGCGGTCGAACTGCGTGAAGTCGAGCGTTTTCTTGCCGGCGCGCGTGGGCAGGACAGCCTTCAGCTCGTACGCGTCGATATAGCCGGAGACGGTGCGGCCGACGAAGTCGGGCTGCTCGTAGATCTCCTTCTGCATGAAATGGCGGTAGTTGCCCTTCTCGGCGGCCGCGCCCGCGGCGGGCACATGCGTCTCCGCACGTTCGACCGTCTTGCCTGCACCGTCGAACACTTCGAACGAGGTGCGGGTAAGGGCGCACCAGTCGCCTTCCTCAAGGTAGATCACGCGCGTGGTGAAGGGGCCAACGGCGAGGGCGTCGGAGCCGAGGAACATCTCCTTGCCGTCGCCAATGCCGATCACAAGCGGCGAGCCGCGACGGCCTCCGAGGATCAGATCGTCCTCGCCCTCGATGATGGCGGCGATGGCGAAGGCGCCGCGCAGCTGGTCGAGCGTCGCCTTGAAGGCGTCCTTTGGCTTTAGGCCGTTGCCGAGATTTTCGTCGATCAGGTGGGCGATGGTCTCCGAGTCCGTTTCGGTCACGAACTTGCGGCCACGGCCTTCCATTGCTTCACGCAGCTCGCGAAAATTCTCGATGATGCCGTTGTGCACGATGGCGACGCGGCCGGAGGCGTGGGGGTGGGCGTTTGTCTCGTTCGGCTGGCCGTGGGTGGCCCAGCGCGTGTGGCCGATGCCGACGCCGGCCTTGAACGTGCGCTCGCGCACCTTTGCGTCGAGATTGGCCAGCTTGCCCGGTGCGCGTAGCCTTTCAAGCTTGCCGCCCTCGAGCAGGGCGATGCCCGCCGAGTCGTAGCCGCGGTATTCCAGCCGCTTCAGCGCCTCCACCAGGCGGGGGGCCGCCGGCTGGTCGCTGAGGATTCCGATGATGCCGCACATCCAAGAAGCACTCCGAACTGCAGGAAAGTCGGTGATCTAACGGCTAAGGCCCCTTAAGGTATTGCAAAACATGGCAGCGGTCCGTCATGAAAATCACGGTTTCACAGCCGGTTATGGAGTTTCTGCTAGCGCCATGACCCTTATCCGGCCGTCCGGACGGTTTCCGGACAAGACAGCGCGTTGCTTGCGTGAGGGATGATGACAGCCCGGAAATTCTTCGGAACCGACGGTATTCGCGGCACGGCCAATTCCTGGCCGGTGACGCCCGAAATCGCAATGCGGCTCGGCATGGCGGCCGCCACCTATTTCCGGAAGTCGGACCCGCGCCGCCATCTGGTGGTCATTGGGAAGGATACCCGCCTGTCGGGCTACATGCTGGAGCCCGCGCTGACGGCCGGCTTCACTGCCAAGGGCATGGATGTCGTTCTATTTGGACCACTGCCGACGCCGGGCGTCGCCATGCTGACACGGTCCTTGCGTGCAGATCTTGGCGTGATGATCTCGGCCTCGCACAATTCCTATCAGGACAATGGCATCAAGCTGTTCGGGCCGGACGGCTACAAGCTTTCCGATGAAGCGGAACTGGCGATCGAGGCGTTGATGGCGCGACCGCTGGATGAAGACCTCGCATCGCCGCCGGACCTCGGCCGGGCGCAGCGGGTGGACGATGCGCAGTCGCGCTATGTCGAGATCGTCAAGTCCACGTTTCCGCGCAAGCTGCGCCTCTCCGGCCTGCGCGTCGTCATCGATTGCGCCAACGGCGCGGCCTACAAAGTGGCGCCCAAGGCGCTCTATGAGTTGGGCGCGGAAGTGTTCGCCATTGGTGACGAACCCAACGGCTTCAACATCAATCGCGAGATCGGCTCGACCGACACACGCGCCATGGTCGACGCCGTGCACCGCTATCGCGCCGATATCGGTATTGCGCTCGATGGCGACGCCGACCGCGTCGTGATGTGCGACGAGCACGGCAAGATCATCGATGGCGACCAGTTGCTGGGGCTGGTGGCCCAGTCCTGGAAGGCGCAGGGGCGGCTCGCCAAGAACACCGTCGTTGCAACCGTCATGTCGAATCTTGGCCTCGAGAACCATCTCAAGGGCATCGGCGTGAAGATGGAGCGGACGCAGGTCGGCGATCGCTATGTGGTCGCGCGCATGCTGGAGAAGGGCTTCAACGTTGGCGGCGAACAGTCAGGCCATGTCGTGCTGTCGGATTTCTCGACCACGGGCGATGGCCTGCTGGCGGCGCTGCAGGTGCTGGCGGTGATGCAGGAAACCGGCAAGAAACTGTCGGAAGTCGCGCATGTGTTCGATCCCGCGCCGCAGAAGCTGGTCAACCGCAAATTCACCGGAGCCGACCCGCTTAGCCGCAAGACCGTGCAGGATGCCATCGCCGCCGCCGAGAAGGCGCTGGGCGCGCGCGGCCGCCTGCTGGTCCGCAAGTCCGGCACCGAACCCCTGATCCGCGTGATGGCGCAGGCCGAGAACGAGGATCTGGTAAAAGAGGCCGTCGACGGGGTGCTCGCGGCGCTGGACCGGGAATAGTCCCCGCGACACTCTGTTTCTGGAATGATTCCAGCTGGAGTCTGGCGCTTGCCCGCCAATGGCGCCATATGGCCCCCAGAACGTACGGCCCCAAGAACAGGAGCCCGGCATGGCAGACGGCCTGGACCTCACACCCAACCGCATTGTCGAAATCCCGGCTCCGCGCGGAACCGTGCGCATCGGGCAGAGCCTGCCCGTAGCGTTCATCGCCGGCCCCTGCCAGCTGGAAAGCCGGGCGCATGCGCTGGAAATGTCGGCCGCCATCCGCGAGATCGCGGACCGGGTCGGCGCGCACATGATCTACAAGACCTCGTTCGACAAGGCGAACCGCTCCAGCATCTCGACGGCGCGGGGACTCGGTCTCAACGATTCGCTCGCCATCTTCGCGGAGATCCGCGAGACCTCCGGCCTGCCGGTACTCACCGACGTCCACCTGCCGGAGCAGTGCGCCGAGGCGGCGCAGGCGGTGGACGTGTTGCAGATCCCCGCGTTTCTTTCCCGTCAGACTGATCTGCTGATCGCCGCGGCGCAGACGGGCAAGCCGGTGAACGTCAAGAAGGGCCAGTTCCTCGCGCCGTGGGACATGAAGAACGTCGTCAACAAGCTGGTGCAATCCGGCTGCCGTGATGTGCTCGTGTGCGAGCGCGGCGTCAGCTTCGGCTACAACACGTTGGTATCGGACATGCGCGCGCTGCCTGAACTCGCCGCCACCGGCGCGCCGGTCGTGTTCGACGCCACGCACTCGGTTCAGCAGCCCGGCGGGCAGGGCGCGACTTCGGGCGGTCAGCGCCAGTACGTGCCGATCCTCGCGCGGGCCGCAGCCGCCGTCGGCATCGCCGCCGTCTTCATCGAGACGCACGAGAACCCGGACAAGGCGCCCTCGGACGGCCCGAACATGGTGCCGCTCAACGAGCTCGAGGAACTGCTGCGTCAGATCATGGCGATCGACAAACTGGCGAAGAGCTTTGCCTAGCCGGGCCTAGTTGCCCGGCTTGAACCCCAGGATCACATTGCCCGGCGTCTGGCCGAATGAGCCGTAGCCGGAGTTCGCGATGATCAGGCCGTTGGCGGCGTAGATCGATGCGGCGTCAATCGCGCCGCCCTTGCCGGGTACGCCATTGGCCGTTGTGTACTCCTTCGCGGTCGCCTGGATCCACAACAGCTTGCCTGTCGTCGAATCGAGCGCGTGCAGGCGGCCGTCGAGGGTCGCTGCGATGACCACGCCGTCGATGACTGCAGGCGCCGCCGACATGGCGATTGGCTGCAGGGGATAGATCGGCGGCATGCCCGGCGGCAGGCCGGGGGAGCCGGGCGGGAGTTCGGGGTTGTACTGCCACTTGATCTTGCCGGTCTTCGCGTCGAGCGCGTAGAGGCCGGGCTTGATGCTCGGATCGAAATCCCACTCGCCCTTGATCGGAACGCCGACCGTGGAGATCGGCGCGTAGACCGTGTCATTGTCGTAGGCGATGCCCCAGTGGACGCCGCCGAGTGCGCCGCCGGTGCCGAGCGGCCTGCGCCAGGCGACCTTGCCTGTCTCGGGTTCGAACGCCCAGACCGAGCCGGACTTCTGCCCCGCATAGACCAGCTGCCTGCCGTCGCTGTGCGTGCCGAGGATCACCGACGCGCCAAAGTCGACATCGCGATAGACCGTCTCCGGCATGCTGGTGCAGTTCAGCAGCTCGGGCTTCGACTTCAGGTCGCAGCCGATATTGTAGATGTCGTTCGGCGTGGCGTGGAAGCTCCACTTCTCCTTGCCGGTCTTGAGGTCCACCGCGATCACCGCGTTGGTGTTCTTGTGGGCGGGAGGGGAGTTGCTCTCGCCGGTCGCGAAG
>CAIKXW010000011.1 GCA_903831485.1 uncultured Alphaproteobacteria bacterium
ATCACGCCCGGCTCGATCTTGATGTCCACTGGCGGCTTGTCGCCGCTGCGCGTGATGGTGCGGGTCTCGATGACCACATCGTCCTTGCCACCGTCGGCAGGCTTCGGCCCGAGAAACTCGTCGACCGACAAGACGCCATCGTTGTTGACGTCGAGACGGGAGAACTGCGCCTTGAAGTCCGGCGCGGCTGCGCTGGGCAACACAGCGAGCGCGGTCAGGCCGATGGCAAGCGCCCCGCCGGCGGCGACGCGCGGGGCGTACCGGCGCACATTGGAGGGGAGTGTCATGAAGAGCGTCCTTTTGTCTGCCTCGATGGGCGGCCGCTCACGCGCGTCGAGATAGGACTGCACCTGCTCGCGAACGACTTCGCTGGCGGTGGTGCCGTCCTCCCGGCAGGCGGTCAGAAACGCCTGCTTGGTCTCATGGGGAATCCGGACTTCCAGGGTTTCGGACTTCTTGACCCGCTGGGTCTTCTGGTCGGCTTTCCTGTTGTCGGTCATCGACCATCTCGTTTCATGGAATGGCATCCCTCGGCGCGTGCGGCCGTTCTTGACATGAGGACGGTCCGCGTCTCCAGCCCAGCGAATTGCCGCGTGGGCGCCAGACAGATTCCGTCCGGCCATGGCAGGATGATGGCGCGTCCCTCCACAGGCTTCTCCAATTCCTGTCCGGACGCCAGCGAATCCGTGTCCGGACATGGCTTGCGGCTGAATTTTCAGCGAATACTGTCGACTGCACCGGACCCAAGGAAGGCTTCCACCATGCGCATGGTCAACTTCGCCGATCTCGAATCCCTCGTCGGAACCGAGGTGGGGGCCTCACCCTGGCACCAGATCACCCAGTCGCAGATCAACAAGTTCGCCGAGGCGACCGGCGATCACCAATGGATCCACGTCGATGTCGAGCGCGCCACAAAGGAACTCGGCGCCCCCATCGCCCACGGCTACCTGACCCTGTCCCTTCTCCCCATGCTGGCCGCCCAGATCATGCGTGTGGAGAACGTCACCCGCGGCATCAATTTTGGCTGCAACAAGGTGCGCTTCACCAACATGGTGCCCGTCGGCTCCCGGGTCCGCCTGCGCCAGAAATGCCTCGCCGTCGAAAGCCGCGCCGGCGGCAAGCAGATCGTGATGGAGTCCACCATCGAGATCGAAGGCAAGGACCGCCCCGCCTGCGTCGCCGAGTCGATCGGCATCATCTACGGCGCCTAGCGCGCCTGATGCTGCGGCGCCCTTAACCGCAAAACTGACACGTCGTCAGGGAAAACCTGTGCACGGCCCGGGCGTAATGCCTTCCGCCCACATGGTTTTCCGCCCGTCCGCTTGGGACGAATCGCCGCTTCCCCCACAAAAGCGCACCCCAGACGGATTATATGTCGACGATGGCGCGCAAGACTTCCCCGAGAACAGGCAGCAGGACCGGACGTATGACGGCGGGATCGAGCGGTCCTTCCGGACCCGGACCGACATCGCCCCAACCGCCCCGCGCCCGGCGCGACGCCGAGGCCGTGATCGAGCAGCTCGGCCGCGCCCGCAGCGACCCGTACGCCTGGCTGAAGGACGACAACTGGCGCGAAGTCATGCGCGACACGTCCCGCCTGCGCGCCGACATCCGCACCCATCTCGAGGCGGAGAACGCCTACACCCAGGCCGTCCTCGAGGCGCCGACTGCCGCCTTGCAGGACCAGCTGTTCGAGGAGATGCGCGCCCGCATCAAGGAGAATGACAGCTCGGTCCCCGCCATCGACGGGCCCTGGGCCTACTATCGCAGGTTCCGCGAGGGTGGCGAGTATCCGCTGTTCTCGCGCCGCCTCGCCGACCAGGCCTTCGCCGACACTCCCGGAGTTGAACAGCTCCTGATCGATGGCGACGCCATGGCGAAGGGCTGCGACTACTTCGACATCCGCAAGGTCTCGCACTCGCCCGACCACCGCCTCATCGCCTTCGCCATCGACGACAAGGGATCGGAATTCTACACGCTGCACGTCCGAGATTGCACCACCGGCGCCGAGGTCGACACCATCCGCGACACCTATGGCGACTTCGTCTGGGGCGAGGATTCAAAGTCGATCTTCTGGGTTGCGCGCGACGAGAACGTCCGCCCCGTCGCCGTCTTCTGCCGCCGCCTCGAAAGCGGCGCGGACGAGCTTGTCTATCGCGAGCAGGACCCCGGCTATTTCGTCGGCGTGCAGAAGAGCGAGTCCCGCCGCTTCATCTTCGTCGTGGCCAACGACCACACCACCACCGAGTGGCGCTACATGCGCACCGACAGCGATAGTCATGCGCTGACCCTGGTCGCCGAACGCGAACCCGGCGTCGACTATTCCGTCGTTGATTTCGACGACCGCTTCTGGATCCGCACCAATCGCAACGGCGCCGTCGACTTCGCGCTTGTGTCTGCGCCGCACGAACATCCCGAAGAAGATAACTGGCGGATCGAGATTCCGCACCGCCCCGGCATCCTGCTGCTCGATATCGAACCCTTCGCCAACTTCATCGCGCGGATGGAGCGCGAGAACGGCCTGCCGCGCATCGTCGTGCGCGAACGCACAAGCGGCGCCGAACACGCCATCGACTTCGCCGAGGCCGCCTATTCGCTTGGCATGTCGAGCGGCTATCGCTG
This sequence comes from uncultured Alphaproteobacteria bacterium, assembly GCA_903831485.1. Next base: position 2,623 of record CAIKXW010000011.1, read on the forward strand.
GGACTCGCCGTGGCTACGCTTCGAGTATTCATCGCCCAGCACGCCCGCGCAGGTCTTCGACTACGACATGAGTTCGCGCCAGCGCATTTTGCGCAAGACGCAGCTTGTCCCATCGGGCCACAATCCTGACGACTACATCGTCGAGCGCATCGATGCGCCCGGCGACGATGGCGCGCTTGTGCCCGTGACGCTGCTGCGCCACCGCACGACGCCGCTCGACGGCACTGCCCCCGTGCTGCTCTATGGCTACGGCTCCTATGGCATCACGCTTCCGGCAGACTTCCGCACCGGACGTCTCAGCCTCGTCGACCGCGGCTTTATCTACGCGAGCGCCGACGTGCGCGGATCGATGGCCAAGGGCTATCAATGGTATCTCGACGGCAAGCTCGAGAAGAAGGCGAACACCTTCACCGACTTCGTCGCCGCCGGGCGCCACCTCATCAGCCTCGGCTACACCTCACGCGGCAGGATCGTCGCGATGGGCGGTTCAGCAGGCGGCCTGCTGATGGGCGTCGCCGTCAATCTCGACCCGACCCTGTTCGGCGGCATCATCGCCGCCGTGCCCTTCGTCGACGTGCTCAACACCATGTCCGACGACAGCCTTCCGCTCACCCCGCCGGAATGGCCTGAATGGGGCAACCCGCTGATCGACGCCGACGCCTACGACCGGATCGAGGCGTATTCGCCCTACGACCAGGTCAGCCTGCGCGCCTATCCGCCCATGCTGATCACGGGCGGGCTAACTGACCCGCGCGTCACCTATTGGGAGCCCGCCAAATGGGCAGCCGCCCTCCGCCACGAGGCGCCCGATGGCGGACCTTACTTTCTGAAAATCAACATGGACGCCGGCCATGGCGGCGTATCGGGCCGCTTCGCGAGCCTCAAGGAAACGGCCCTGGAATTTGCCTTCGCGCTCGCCTGCGTCGGCCGCGGGAACGTTTCTGGCTGGAGCAGCGCCACCCCCGGTTGACCTCACGTTCCCCAAGCCGGTCATGCGACGCGCCGAGGACGACCGGCCGCAAAGGCTTGCCCTGCCGCCCCACTCTGGGTAGTTCAGTTCGAGTTGGGGATGTGATGCGACATGGATACACCAGACGAGTGGCCTGCAACGGGGGGCGCGAAGCCCGGCTCGCGCGCCAAGCCGCGCGTGGACAAGGAAGCCCGCAAGGCTGAGTATCTTCGCGCCGCGGCGCGCGCTTTCCTCACACGCGGCGCTTCCGCCTCGATGCAGGATGTCGCAGACGCGGCCGGCGCGCCCAAGCCTGTCTTCTACCGCATCTTTCCCTCGCGCGCCGAGCTGATCGAGGCGCTCTTCGCACACGTCCGCGACACCATCGTGAAGAGTCAGCAGGGCAAGTGGGACGGCTATGGCTGGGCGTTGCGCGTCCTCTATCTGGAAGCGAGGAAGGACCCGGAAATCTTCCTCGTCGTGCTGAAGACATTCGGCGGCGATCCTTCACTCGCGCCGTTGCGCGAACGACTGCTCGATCTCGTCTACAGGCAGGCCGCGAAGTTCTTCGAGCCCTCCAACGGCGCGCCATCCGGCCCGCCCGACCGCACCGTCCGCGCGTCCCGCACCATGACCGGCCTGCTGTTCGACACGCTGGTCGCCTGGCTCGAAGACAATGACGGACTGACAGACGAGAAGCGCTTCGTCTGGTGGGGCCGCATCGTCCGCGAATGGCGCCTCGCCACCCGCGAAGCTTACGAACTGGATGCGCCCGAACCGCGCACGCACGGAACTGTCTAGCGCGCATCCCCGGCGCATCTGAACCCGACATGCATCAGCGAAGTATCAGGCGTCGCGTGCGAACGCGCGGTGGCCCGAAATCCCTCGCAGACGCCGTCGCTGCACAGGAACGATCCACCGCGCTGGACACGCTCGTTCATTGTGCGCGGGTCTCCGGGCGCGACAGGATACGAAAGATACGCCGACGACGTCCATTCCCAGACATTGCCCGCCATGTCGGTGAGACCCGACGGCGCCTCGCCGAAGGCGCCGACAGGCGAGGTCCCGAGATACCCGTCATCGCCCGTGTCCATGATCGGGAAGACGCCCTGCCATGCATTCAGCCTGAATTTCGCATCAAACGAGGCAGGCGTTCCGGACCTGAAGACCGTACCATCCGGCGTTTGGCCCAGCTCGGCGGCACGCTCCCACTCGAACTCGGTCGGCAGCCGCGACCCATGCGCCGCGCAATAGGCGGTTGCATCGTTCCACGACACCTGCGTCACCGGATGATCAGCCGCTGCAGCCTCCTGGTCCGGCCCACGCGGATGTTCCCACGTCGCGCCTTCCATCATCAGCCAGGCCCCATCGCCCTTGCTGAGCACGCCGGCGCCGCCGAACTTTTCGGCCTCGGTCACATAGCCTGACTTTTCGACGAATGCCGCGAACTGGGCCACCGTTACGGGCGAGCGGTCCATCCGGAACGTGGCGATGTCCGCCGTGAACGCAGGCCGCTCATCGCGCGGCGCGCTATCGTCGCCGATCTGCACGCGCGCTCCGGGTATCTCCACCATCACGGCATCGCGTGTCAGGGGCGGCGGAGAACAGGCGGCGATCGGAGTTGCGACCAGCAGGACCCACGCCGTCCTGCTCCTTGAATCCAGGGAGGACGAAGACGCCCGCCTGCCTGTCATATCGGCAACTCGAACGGCGTGCCGCATACATTGTAATTGGTGAACGGGCGCGACGGCCATGCCGGGTCCTTCAGGTCCTTCGCCCAAAGGTCGAACGCGTCGTTCAACTCCTTCAGCTTGGCTGGTTCGCTGGCCGCCAGGTTGGCGGTCTCGTTCAGATCATCCTTGAGGTTGAACAGATAGGTGAACTTGCCATCGAGGCTCTTCCACAGCTTCCAGTCACCCTTGCGGATCGAGGCGTGCGGCGTCCGGCGCCAGGCCAGCTGGTCATGCGGGATTCCCTGCACCTGCCCACGCAGGAAAGGCACAAGATCGACGCCGTCGAACACGCGATCGGTCGGCAGCTTGCCGCCCGCCGACGTCAGCGACGTCGTGAACACGTCCATCGTCGAGACGATCTCGCGATAGACCTTGCCCGCCTCCAGCCGGTCCGGCCACTTCACCATGAAAGGAACGCGTGTCCCGCCCTCATAGTGGCTCAGCTTGCCGCCGCGCAGTGGCTGGCAATCGCAGATGCCTTGCACGTAAGCGGCGCATCCATTGTCCGACATGAAATAGACGATCGTGTTGCCGCTCTCGCCGGACGCATCCACCGCATCCAGGATGGCGCCAACCTGGTCGTCCAGCGCGGCGATCATCGAGGCATAGACCCGCATTCCATCGTCCTTGATGTGTGGGAAGCGGTCATAATACTTTTTCGTCGTCTGCAGCGGCGTGTGCGGCGCGGTGAATGCCGCATAGAGGAAATAGGGCGTGTCGCTCGCTGCATTGCGCGTCACGAACTCCACGGCGCGCTCGCCAAGGTATTCGGTAAGGTAGCGGTCTTCGTTCTCGACCACCTTCCGCGTCGGACCTTCAAAGATCCTGTTGTGCGCAGTGCGCACAGGCGTTGGCCGCGAATCCGTCCCCTCCAGCTCGGCGAAGATTTCGTCGGGGGCTTCGGGGTTCATGTAGGACGTCGCACCCGTCAGCAGTCCGACGAATTCATCGTACCCCCGGTTGGTCGGATAGAAGTCATCGTTCGACCCCAGATGCCACTTGCCCACCAGCCCGGTCTGGTACCCAAGATCATTGAGCGCCTTGGCCAGCGTGATCTCGCCTTTCGGCAGGCCGAGATTCTGTTCGACGTCGCGGGCGGGTGGCCCGTTGTTGAACTCGAAGCCGAACCGGTCAGGATGCCGCCCCGTATTGACGCCCGCGCGCGATGGCGAACATACCGGCGCCGCCGAATACCCGTCCGTGAATATCACCCCCGCCTTTGCGATGCGGTCGATGTTGGGCGTCTGGATCCGCTTGCCGCCGTAAGAGGAAATGTCGGCATAGCCGAGATCGTCAGCCATGATGACGACGACGTTGGGCCGCTCGGCTTCCGGGGGCCGTTCCGTCGGCGCTGCGCACGCGGTGGCGAATGCTGCGACGACCGCCGCCACTGACAACACTGACCGCATGTCCGTTCCTCCCCGGATGCGCAGCCGCCGAGTTTCGCGGCGCGTCAGTCGTAATCGCGATGCTTGGCGGTAATACTATTATCGTTCATCCTGCGGTCAAGCAAAGGCTGCTAGCCTGAAGCGCCAGAGGGGACATCACATGAAACATGGCCTGTCGCTCGCGCTTGCCGCATCGCTAGCCCTTCTTGCCGCATGCTCCGCCGCGGCGCAGCCTGGCGGGCGCCTCGCCGCGCGCGCTGCGACGGACGACGTGAAAATCCAGCACGACGGCCGCGAGCGCCGCTACCTCATCAGCGACTTTTCAGGCGGCAAGCCCGCGCCGGTCGTGTTCGTGCTCCACGGCGGCGGCGGGCATCCCGAGAATGCGCAGAACATGTCGCAGTTCGACGTGATCGCCGCCAGTGAAAAGTTCATCGTAGTCTATCCGGGCGGAACCGGCGGCATGCCGGGGGGACGCCTGCTCACATGGAACGCCGGCCATTGCTGCGCCTACGGCCTCGAGAACAAGGTCGACGACGTGGGCTTCATCCGGAAGGTCATGGACGAGCTGGTGGCTTCCGGCCGGGCCGACCCCAAACGCATTTATGTCACCGGCATGTCCAACGGCGCGATGATGAGCCATGTGCTCGCCCGTGAACTTCCCGACCGCATCGCCGCCATCGCGCCGATCGTGGGCGCCACGTTCGGCGATGAACCCGCGCCGAAGGGGCCGGTCGCCGCAATCATCTTCGTCGGACAGGACGACCAGACGGTTCCCGCCGCGGGTGGCCCGCTGGGCGGGGCGACGAAGCGCGGCGGACGCTCGGCCGAAGACCGCAACATCGCCCCCGACATCGACCAGGCGTCCTACTGGGCGAAGGCCAATGGATGCGCAGCGCCCGTCGAATCACGCGATGCACAGGGCAAGGCGGTGGAACTCCGCTGGGAGAAATGTACGTCCGGCAAGCCTGTTCATTTCTACCGTGTAGCGAACAACGGCCATGCCTGGCCGGGCGGCAAGGCTGGCCGGGCCGAAGCCGACCAGCCAACCCCTGATGTCAACGCAAGCGCGATGATGTGGCGGTTTTTCACTGCCAACCCGAAGCCCTGAGGCGCTCCGCCGCGGTCAAACATGAACGGCGAGCGGCCACCTTTCCGCCATACCGCTGGTTTTGAAATTGCCGGCCTGCACGCCGGGGCCGGGATTCCGCCACGAACCGCAGGTGCGGGGTTTTCTATGGCGGCGCGGCAGGCTAGGCAGGCTCTGGCTGGGACCGGGAGGGGGCGCCTTGCCGTCGGGTCGCCCCGCGACTTGTCGAGTTCAGTGGTCCGGTTGTTCAGGAGTAGACGGCTTTCATGACGTTCAAGGTCCGCCTGCTGCTCGGAGCCGCCGCTCCGCTCGTTTTCGCGCTTCCCGCCGTCGCCCAAGTGACGATCTCGACCGCCACCACCACGCCGGTCCAGACCGCCACCGCCAGCAGTGGGGCGCCCTCCGACATCACGATCAGCTCACCGTCGGGAACCGTGGCGCCGACCACGACAAACACCACGGCCGTAACGGTCAACAGCAGCAACGACATCACCAACAACGGCGCGATCACCTTCAACAATCTCAACGACACGGTTGGCGTCCGCATCCTGCCTGGTTTGACGGGCAGCTACGGTGGTAGTGGTTCGATCAGCCTGGTCGAAGACTATACGCGTGTTGACGACGCCAGCGACACAGACACCGAACTCGACGGCCCGCTCGCGCAGGGATCAAACCGTTACGGCATACTTCTCGAGCCGGGCGGGACGTTCACCGGCGACATCCGTATCGACGCGTCCAACAATGTAACGACGCCCGTCGGCGGATCGATCACGATCGAAGGCAACAACTCCGCTGGCGTGTCGCTGCAATCCAATCTCAACGGAAGCTACGTCCAGAACGGCGCTGTTTCCGTCACCGGCTCGAACACGATCGGCGTCGATATCCGCGGCGATGTATCCGGCAACGTGCAGATCGGTAGCCAAGCGGTCACGACAGGTACGGCTGGCGTGGTGGGTAGCACCGTCCCTGGCACTGTCTCCGCTCGGGGCGATGGCGCTGTCGCTATACGCATACTGGGCGATGTCGGCGGTGAATTCATGATCGACGGCGATGTCGGCTCGACAGGGTTCGCGCAGGGCAACTCCAGCAACTACAAGGACCCGGACGACACCAGCACGTTCACGCCTTTCGCGCTCGACGCCGACGACCTGTTTGTTGGCGGTTCAGCCGTCGAGATTCGCGGCGACCTCGCCCGCGGCTTCCTCGTCAATGGCGCCGCCATCGGCGTGACCGATCCGACACCCGACACCAAGGACGTCATCCAGAATTTCGACGAGAACCGCACCCGCGGCACGATCAACACGTTCGGCTCTGCCCCGACTGTCACCATCCGCTCCCTCGACGGCGCCGCGGGCGACGCCATCGTGCTTGGCCGCGTGCGCGAAACGATCATCGACAATCTCGACGACGACAATGACGATAACCTCTCCGAGGTCATCGCGACATTCAACTACGACTACGGTTTCATCAATCGCGGCGCGATTGAATCCAACGGCGTGAACGTAGGTTTTGCTTCGACGGGCGTGTTCATCGCAGGTTCCGCCGATGGCCTCCATACGACGACGATCGAGGGCGGCATCTTCAACGGCGGGACCATCGCATCCACAGCCTTCGAGGCGAACGCCAATGCAGTCGTGATCGGCTCTGGAGCCACGACGCCTCAGTTCGTCAACAATGGCTCGATCACCGCTACGGCAAATACCCAGACGACGCACGATGCGTATGGCCTTCGGATCGATGCCGGCGCCAATATCGGCGCCGTCACGAACAACGGCCTGATCCTCGCCAGCGTCGACAGTTACACGGGCGACGCGATCGGCTTCCAGGACCTCTCCGGAACGGTCAGCACCTTCACCAACAACTCGCGCGTCACCGTCGGCTTCCTTGACGACAACATCACCGATGACATCACCGACGGCCCGGGCCGCACGATCGCGCTCGACCTGTCGCACAACGCCGGCAACGTGCGGATCACCCAGACCGATACGATCGACAATGCCCGGATCATTGGCGACGTGCTGACCGGCGTCGGCTCGGACCGCCTCGACCTCCTGTCGGGACAGATGTTCGGCGACGTCAACTTCGGAGGCGGCGCCGGCTCCGACACGCTCAACGTCGCGAGCGCCATCCTCAACGGCAACGCCACCTTTGGAGGTGCGGGCGCCAACGTCCTGTTCAACGGCGGCCTGATGTCCGGCAATATCGCGCTCGGCAATACGTCCGGCGCGCTGTCGTTCACGAACAGCTCGAACTTCCTCGGCGACATCACCCGCACTGGCGGCGGCGCGATGTCGCTGTCAGTCGACAACTCTGTCGTCAACAACCTCGCCACGGGCACACTGAATCTTTCGTCGATGTCGCTTACCAACGGTTCGCGGATCGGCATTGCGATCGACAACGCCCGCATCGCCGGCAACGTCCCGAACTTCAACGTCTCCGGAACGGCGAACTTCGGCGCCAACACCCAGTTCAATCCGCTCTTCGATCAGTTCACGAACCAGACGTTCACGCTCCGCATCATCAACGCGGGGACGATCAATCTGGGCGGCCCGCTCTCGGGCATGATCGATGACACCGGGCCGTTCCTCTACAACGCCGAACTGGTCCAGCCGAACCCGAACGCCATCGATCTCGTGCTTGAAGTGAAGGATGCAACCCAGCTCGGTCTCAATACCCGGCAGGCCGGCGCCTACAGCGCGGTGCTCAGCCTCATGGAAGAGTCCGACACGGTCGCCTCCGCCTTGACCACGCCGACCACCGCCGCAACGTTCCAGCGCGGGTTTGCGGACCTGCTGCCCGCCAACGATGCGTCCGTGCTTCGCGTCCTCGCCACCAACGCCACCGCCGCGTTCGGCGCCACCGCCAACCGACTCGACATGATTTCCAACAAGCCGGATGCTCCCGGCGGCGCGTGGGTCGAAGAGTTCGGCGTCTATCATTCGGCCGACGAGAGCGCGGATTCCGTCGGACTTTCCGGCGGCGGCTTCGGGGTGGCCGGCGGCCTGGATATCATATCAACGGGCAACGCCCTCTTCGGCACCTTCCTCTCGCTCGAATCCGTCGAGATGGAGGAGGAAGATCGCAGCTCCGCCCCGCTCAACGTCTCCCAGACCGCGATCGGCGCGTATGCCGGCTGGATCAACGGCAACCTCGCGATCAACGGCGCCGCGTCCTACGGCTTCATCGACTTCTCGTCCGATCGTGAAGTCGAGGTCGGCACGCTGGCCGAACGGCTGCGCGGCGAGTGGACAGGGTCGAGCTATTCCGCCTCGGCCCGGGCCACATACACGCTTCCGCTCGGCTGGCTCGATGTGAAGCCCTTCATCGGCGCAGACTTCACCGGCTTCCAGCAGGACGGCTACCAGGAGACGGCCTCCACGCTCGAAGACCTCGAGATCATCGCGGGCGACAGCGACGCTTCGCTGGCGACGGGGTCCTACGGCTTTCAGCTGGTCGGCAATTTCGGCGGCGACGACGCCTATCAGTTCCGCCCGGAACTCTCGGTCGGCTATCGCAACATCCTCAACTGGGACGCGACGCCTGCGACGCTCGCCTTTGTCGGCGGCCCCACAGGCTCCTCGTTCACGCTGGATCCAGGCGTCGAGCCGGAGGATGCGATCGTCGCCGGCCTTGGCGTCAACATCGACAGCCAGTTCCTGAACATCAAACTCGGCTACGACACCGAGATCTCGGACACGGCGACGACCCACTATGGTTCGATCACGCTGCGACTCGCCTTCTGGTAGGCGCGCAAGGCGACTGGCAGGAAAGGTTCGCGGGATGACCAAACTCACGCGCCGCACTCCCGCCGCCCAAGTCGCCGCTGGCGCCCTGGCCCTGTTGCTCGCATCCGCATGCGCAAGCGGCCCGCCGGCCGATCTAGGCCCGGTGGCGCCGCGCGGTGCGGTACCTGTCGGGTTTTCGAGCGGCATCCGCACAGAGACGCGTGACTTCGACTTCAACAAGGAGGGCGCACCCAAGGCCGTGCGCGCCATCGCAGACCGCACGATCGACATGCTGGCGCTGTCTGGCGGCGGCGCTGGCGGCGCTTATGGGGCTGGTGTCCTCGTCGGCCTTACCAACGCCGGCACGCGCCCCCGCTTCGAGATTGTCACCGGCGTCTCCACCGGCGCCCTGATCGCGCCCTTCGCCTTCCTCGGCTCCGACTGGGACGGCAAGCTGACCCAAGCCTATGGCGGCGAGGCCACCGACCAGCTGATGCAGGCGCGCGGCCTCGGCGTCCTGTTCGATGTCGGCGTGTTCGACGGCAAGCCCCTGCGCGAGCTCGTCGAACGCTTCGTCACCGAGGAACTCGTCTTTGCCGTCGCGCGCGAAGCCGCCAACGGACGGATGCTGCTCGTCGCGACCACAAATCTCGACCGCGAGGAAACTGTCATCTGGGACATGGGCGCCATTGCCCGGCGCGGCGGCCCGCAGGCGCGCGACCTGTTCCGAAACGTGCTCATCGCATCCGCCAGCGTGCCGGGCGTCTTCCCGCCCGTCATGATCGAGGTCGAAAAGGACGGCGAGAAGTTCAAGGAGATGCACGTCGACGGCGGCGCCTCAACGCCGTTCTTCATTGCGCCGGAATCCCTTAGGCACCTCGACGAGGCCTCGGCCAGCCTGCGCGGCGCCAATGTCTACGTCATCATCAACGGGCAGGTGGCGTCCGCGCCGCGCTCCACATCGAACAACACGCTCGACATCGCCGCACGCAGCTTCACCTCCGTCCTCAACCAGATGACGCGCTCCGCCATCCTGCAGACCGACGACTTCGCAAAGCGGAACAGTCTGGGCTACCGCTTCAGCGGCATTCCAGCCGACGTCGAGTTCGGCGGCTCGCTCGCCTTTGACAAGGTGAACATGAGCGCGACATTCGACTACGGCATGCGCTGCGCCACCCGTGGCCAGATCTGGCTTACGGAAGAGCTGGCCGCTGCCCGTTTCCGCGAAGACGCCGACCTGAAACCCTTCGCCGACGCCGACTGTCCGCTGATCCCGCGCAAGCCGAGCTAGCGCCAACGCGGACTTCGCAGTCAGCTGAGCTGCGCGATGTAGCCAAGCGCATCGGCGTCATCCGGTTCGCGCTGCAGATAGGCTTGATATGCAGCGATCGCGTCGGCGTTCCGGCGCGCATATCTGTAGAACTCAGCAAGACTCCAGAGAGCTGACAGCGAGTCTGGAAACCGCTGCTGGTTGAACAACAGAAGGTTTTCCGCCCCGTTGGCATCGCCTCGGTGCCAGACCCGGAACGCGTACACGTCGATCATGCCCTCGCGCGGCGTGCGATCCTGTTGGGCTACGAAAGCAACACCGGCTTCGACGCCCTTGGCGATGACGACTTCGATAAGCTCGCGCGTGAAAGAGCTGGTGCGGGCGGCCTCATGATCGCCTGCGATCTCCGACCTGACGAAGGTATCGAGATCCCAGTAGGGCTCGACTTCGCCATTGCTCAGCACCGCGAAAACGTAACCAAGGTCCGGAGCGATCAAGAGTTCGCCCGCAACGCCAGAGTGGCCCCCGGTATGGCCGATGATCTGATGGCCATTGATCGAGCTGACCTGCACGCCGAAGCCGTACTGCTCGCCCCTGAAAGCCACCCGTCCCTGTGTCCATGTCTTTGACCACTCAGGCGTGAGCAGCTGGTTTGCGAGCATCCCACGGCCGAACATGCACAGGTCTGCGACCGTCGAGTACCCTCCGCCGAATGCGCCGCCAGGCATGGCGTCCGCACCCAGCGCGCTGCGCCACACGCCCGGTCGATAGAGGTCCCGCACATAAGGAATGGCGAGATTCGGAACGATGTCGTCAGGGGCCGAAAAGCCGGTTGAGGTCATGCCCAGCGGGTCAAAGATCGTCCTGCGGCAATGCTCTCTGAAGTCCAAGCCGCTCAACTTTTCGATCAGCGCGCCGAGCAAGACGTAGCCGTCATTGCTATAAGCTGCTTCCCCACCAGGCTCTCCAGTTACGCCGTCGTCCAGAAACAGCCTGAGATAGTCCTGGTGTGTCGAGGTTCCATTCAGGCCGGTTTTCGGCTTGAACAGCACGTTGTTGCCCAGTCCGGCCGTGTGCGTGAGCAACTGAGCTATCGTTATGCGCTCCGCCACTGATCGATGAGGGTAATCCGGCCACGCATCAAGAAGCGGAGCGTCGAGGCGAATGGCTCCGGCCGCCGCGAATCTCATGATGGCCAGTGACGTGAACAGCTTCCCTATCGACGCGACGTTGAACTTCGTATCGAGCCGCACTGCCAGCTTGTCGGCGCGGTTGCGCAATCCATAGGTCTTTTCGACTAACGGCCTTTTGTTTCTGACAAGCATCACAGCGCCGCTGAACTCATGCTCGCGCGACAGCCGCTCGCAATGCGCCTGTATGCGGCGCACGAGAGCCTGCTCGGACGGCTCGCAATAGGCGTCCGGTGATAGAAACGCCAGACTCGCACCCGCACCGAGCGCCAGACGTCGTGTCACCCCATCCATTTCCTGGCTCCTGCGGCACGCGGACTTTACG
>CAIKXW010000012.1 GCA_903831485.1 uncultured Alphaproteobacteria bacterium
GCGAGGGTGAGGCCGACATTGCGCTCCCAGGTGCGCAGGCGGGTTTCTGTTTTGGAGATCACCTGCAGGAAGCCGACATTGACGCCTTGCGGGAAGAGCGGGTGCCATTCGACGAGGGAGCCTGCGGCTTTCACGTCGACGGTGTCGAGGTCGGGCACGAAGAAGACGACGTGGGGGTTTCCCATGTTCACGGCGCCGGGAAGTTGAAGGTACGGGGCATCAATAGGCCCGATCTTGAGATCGATGCCGCGAGTATCCATCCGTTCAGCAAGAGGTATCTCTTCCCACTTGAGAAGCGGCGAGCCCATGTCGACGGCGATGCGGGTGGGGGCGATGCGGTCGGCTTTCAGCTTGCCGGCGACGGTCTCGATGACGAGCTTGTCCTTGCCGGTCTCTTCCATGACGAGCCAGGCGACGCATCTCGTGGCGTTGCCGCAGGCCTCGGCGGAGGAGCCATCGCGGTTCCAGATGCGCATGAAGACGTCGCCGCGGAGCGTCTGCTCCATGGCGATGACCTGGTCGGCGCCGACGCCGGTCTTATGGTCCGCGATGGCCGCGACCTGCTCGGGCTGGAGGCCCAGACCTCCCTTCCTGTCGTCGAATATGACGAAGGAATTCCCGGCCCCATTCATCTTCCAGAATTTCATGGGGTAGATTTAGGGCGTTGCGGGCGGGGAGGCTAGAGCGGGCGGCCTACTGGTCGGGTTCGGCATTCTTGCCCGCGGCGCGGAGGGCGGCGAAGTAGGCCATCAGCTCCTCCTTCTGCTTCTGCGGAATGATCAGATTCGGCATGTTGGGGTGCGAGGTGCTGAACCAGACATTCAGCGCCATGGACGTCATGCCCGGCGTGGCGGCGACGCTGGAGAAGCTGGGCGCCTTCGCGAAGGGAGGGGTGGGGATGCCGGGCTCGACGGCGTGGCAGTCGGCGCAGGCCTCGCGGGCGTAGGCCTTGCCGCGGGCGGCGTCGCCGGTCTGCGCGCTGGCGGAGGGAGGGGCGCAGACGGAGAGTAGCGCAAGCGCTGCACCAAGGCCCAGTTGAGGGGAAATAGGCATCAGATACTCCCATCTGCTGGGGAGAGTGTGCGCCCGGCCCGCGACGCCGCCTTGACGTGCATCAAGCCACGCTGCGGGCGGGGGCATTCGGGTTCTGCTTGCACGCTGCGGCGCAAGCGTTAACCCTGCGGCACAGGAAAACAGGGGATAGGCATGCGCACTGTATTGATGGGCGTGGCGGCGGCTGTGCTGGCGGCCTGTGTATCCCAGGAGGCGACAACAGTGACGACGGCAGTGGATCGCGAGAAGCATCTCTATCTGGAAGAGGTGGAGGGCGCCGAGGCGCTGGCGTGGGTGCGCTCGCAGAACGAGCGGACGCTCGCGATCCTCGAGAATGATGCGCGGTTCAAGGGATACTATGAAGCGGCGCTGGGGATCGCGACGTCGCAGGCGCGGATCCCGTACGGGTCGATCCGGAAGGGCTACGTCTACAATTTCTGGCAGGACGAGACGCATGAGCGCGGCCTGTGGCGGCGCACGACGCCGGCGAGCTATGCGAGTGCGAACCCGGAGTGGGAGACGCTTCTCGATGTCGATGCGCTGGCGAAGGCGGAGGGGGCGAACTGGGTCTACAAGGGTGTGTCGTGCCTGAAGCCGGAGCAGACGCGCTGCCTGCTGTCGCTGTCGGATGGCGGCAAGGATGCGGTGCGCGTGCGCGAGTATTCGATCGCGGAGGGCGGCGCGAAGGCAGGGTTCGTCGCGGGCGGGTTCGATATTCCGGAAGCCAAGAGTTCGATCGAGTGGCAGGACCAGGACACGCTGCTGATCGCAACAGACTGGGGCAATGAGAACAAGGATCTCTCGGGCGACAAGCCGACGTTGACCGAGAGCGGCTATCCGTTCGTGATCAAGCGGCTGAAGCGCGGGCAGGCGTTGCGCGATGCGGTGGAAGTGTTCCGCGGCGAGCGGACGGATGTCGCGGCCTCGCCTGTGTCGCTGGA
>CAIKXW010000013.1 GCA_903831485.1 uncultured Alphaproteobacteria bacterium
CGTAAGCCTCGATCTTCACCGCAAGAAACTGCCCAAGTCCGTCATTGGAGCCGCCACGGCGGAAATGCTGGCGATGCTGGGCCTTCCACGCGCTGTCGCTCAGCGAGCCGCCGCCACTCGCATCCGCTTCGAGGCGCCTCCAGCATTGCCCCTGCGATGGCTAGCCCTGGTCTCGGATGAAAGAGCGTCTCCATGAAGCGACCACGCGGTAAAGGCGCCACCATGCGCCGTGGCGAGAAGGGCTTTGATGCGGGCGTCCTTGCCACCTCGTTCTCGGGGCGTGATCCGGGGCAACGACCCGACATCTACATTCAGGCCAGCAATAGCGCCGATGTCGCTGCGGCCGTGAACCTGGCGCGCGAGAATGGCCAAAGAATAAGCCTTTGTTCGGGCGGCCACAGCTGGGCGCAGAACCATTTGCGCGACGGCGGAATGCTCATCGATCTTTCGCGACTGAACGCAATCGACATTGACGCAGGCTCCCGGACTGCACGCGTCGGCCCCGGATGCTGGAGCATCGATCTGGACCGAGCGCTGAAGCAGCCAGGCCTCTTCTTCCCGGTCGCACATGCGCCTGACGTTTGCCTGGGCGGCTTCCTCCTGCAGGGCGGCTTTGGCTGGAACAGCCGTGCGCTTGGCCTCGCCTGCGAGAGCGTAGTCGGTCTTGATGTCGTGCTCGCCGACGGGACACAGGTCCATGCCAGCGCAGAACAGAACGCCGACCTTTACTGGGCGGCACGCGGCGCAGGTCCCGGCTTCTTCGGCGTTGTCACGCGCTTCCATCTCAAACTGCATGAACGTCCCAAGGTGACGGCCATGATTATGCAGGTATTCCACGAGCGCTGGCTGGAAGACGTCTTTACCTGGGCGCACGCAATTGGTCCCAGCGTATCGAGCAGTGTCGAATTTCAGCTTCTGATAACGCCGAAGACACTGTTCACCGGCAAGCCGGGGGTCGAAGTCCTCGCGCCCGTGATGACGTCTAGCTGGAAGGCGGCGCGCGATGCGACCGCGTTCATTCGGCAAAGCCCGGTTCGCAAGCGCGCCAGCGTCAGGACGCCGTTACTGCCGCTTTCAACGATGCAAATGTCCAAAGCCGCCGCACAGACACACTTTCCACCGAAGATGCATTGGTGTGTCGACAACATGTGGACGGATGCACCGATCGCCGATCTGTTGCCGGGTCTGCGCAAGGTATCGGATACCTTGCCGCCAGCCCCCTCGCATGCGCTCTGGCTCAACTGGCAGCCAAACCGCGTACGCCCCGACATGGCCTTCTCGATGGAAGCTGGATTTTACTTTGCCGCCTATGGCGAGTGGCGCCGTGCGGATGATGACACACGCTATGGAAGCTGGGCGACGGAGCGCATCTCGGACATGTCCCATCTCGGCAAGGGCATCCAGCTCGCCGATGAAAACCTGGGACGCCGCAAAGCGCGCTTCATGAGTGACGCCAACCGTGCGCGTCTTGAGCGCATACGCGCCCACTACGATCCCGATGGTCGCTTCAATTCCTACATGACCGCGCCATGAGAACGAGCAAGCCGATCGCCGGACGCCACCTGGGCTGGTCTGATGCGGATCTACGAACCAAGCCTTATGCAGACTTCTGGCGCCCGCAGATGGCGCCAATTGGGGAGCATGCGCGCCTTGCCCTGGATGAGGGCCCGTTGGCAGAGCCCCTGCTGGCCCCGCTCGGGCGCGCAAGCGAGATGTTTGCCGGGGACGGTGTTGAAAATGGTTTTGTATTGACGTTGGACGGCGGCATGCGCATCGCCATCCGCACCGAGATGCCCGGCGTTACGCCCGCCATGATCGACTGGTGGTTCGGTTGGCATTCCGACAGTCCAGAACGCTACAAGCTCTGGCACCCCAACGCCCACGTGCACGCGACCTGGCGAAAAGCGCCTCCGGCCGGCGCACGGGCGCGCGACCGTTACATTGGTCATACGTCCATCGTGGATGAGTTCATCGGCAGCGGCCTGCTACGTCTGGCCATAAGCTTCGTAGCGCCAGATGAACTGGCGTTGACGGATGCGTCCCTGCGCGACGATGCGAAGGCGACAGCGATCTGCGCGCACAGCACGCTTGCAGGTTTTCCAATCAAGGCGGGTTATCTTGTGCATCTGGTGCAGGCGACGTCCGGAGGCAGCGTCATGCGCTCACGGTTCTGGATCGGCGGCGTAAATGTCTCGCCACTGCATCCGCTTGCTGCGCCGATCGCTGCCATGGCGCGCCGCGAGTTGCGATCTACCGAGTCGGATGCTCGGGCGTTGTTGGTGCATTGCGCTCAGGAGATGGCGCACCTTGCGACATTCCTGCCGGCGCTCTACGGGGCGTTTCACGACCAGCCATAGCGGCGGCGGCCAGTGATCAAAGGGC
>CAIKXW010000014.1 GCA_903831485.1 uncultured Alphaproteobacteria bacterium
CGCATCGCAAAGATGCACAGCGTGAAAGTCACGCCCATCACCTGCGACCTGGGCGCGCCCGGCGGCGGCGCAAGGCTCGCCGCCGAGATCGCCCAACGCGGCCTCACCGTCGACGTGCTCGTCAACAATGCCGGCTTCGGCTTCGCAGGACCATTCGCAGACGCGCCGATCGAACAGCATCTCGGCATGATCGACCTTAACGTCCGCGCGCTAACCGAACTCACGCACATCTACTGGCAAGGCATGCTCGCAGGCAAGCGCGGCGGCATCCTCAACGTCGCCTCCACCGCCGCCTTCCAGCCCGGCCCGCTGATGTCGGTCTACTACGCCTCGAAAGCCTTTGTGCTCTCCTTCACCGAAGCGCTATGGGAAGAAGCGCGCGGCACCGGCGTCCATGTCAGCGCGTTGTGCCCCGGCCCCACCGTCTCCAGCTTCCACGGCCGCGCCGGCACCGACAAGACCCGCCTCTTTGGCGCCGCCAAACCCATGGCCTCGATGCCCGTCGCGCAGAAGGGCTATGACGCATTCCGCAACAACAAGCGCGTCGTCGTCGCCGGCGCCCTCAACAAGACACTCGTCGGCGCGACCCGCGTCTCGCCACGCGGCTTGCTCCTCCGCACCGTGCGTCACCTGCAGGGACCGGCATAATCGCATGACGACGCCGTCAACCCGACTGATCGCAACGCCCGCAGGCCATGCGTCTTCCACGCCCTGGAGAATTGTCGCTTGAGCGCGTTGAAAAACTCAGACCCAGTCATTCCACGCGAATCCCGCCCGCGCGCGTACGCCGGCGTCGAGTTGTTGCTGGACCTGATGCACATCCTGCGTGAAGCCACCCAGCTCGACCACGAGTCGATCATCATCGCTTGCGTCGTGAACCACGCGACAATGGGTCCGCTGCTGACGGGCCCGGATGCGCCGCTGGATCTGATAGACGCTGCAGATCCGCCAGATGAACAGCGCGGGTCGATATCGCGCTCGTCGGTGGCTGACATCACCGGCATTCCTCGCGAGACCGTACGTCGCAAGATCAACCACCTGATCGAGATCGGCATACTGGTGGAAGCCGCTCCCGGACATGTGCGACCTGTAGCAGACCTAGCCAACCCCGTCTGGCAGAGGGTGGCTGATGACGGCTTTGCAGCGGTCAGGCGCTTCAACAGGCTGCTGGCACAACTCGGCTGCGAAACCGCCTAGGTCGCCTCCGACGAAGTCGTCCGGGAGCCGCTTTTCGGACGCCCAGTCTGGCCCCGCCCCGCATCCGTGCTAGGGATGCGCCCAGAAAACACCCAACAGGGAGAAACCACCATGGCGCTCGAGAACATCCAGCTTCGCTCGCAGGTCAGCAAATCCGGCGAACTCAAACTCTCGCTGGTGAAAATCCCTCACCCCGATCCGGCTCCGGACGAAATCGTCGTCCGCATCGAGGGCACGCCGATCAACCCGTCCGACCTCGGCCTGCTCATCGGCCCCGCCGACGTCTCCACGCTGAAAGTCTCCGGCTCGAAGGATCTGCCCGTCGTCACCGCCGCCGTGCCGGACCAGGCCCTGCGCATGGTCGCCGCGCGCCTCGACCAGGACCTGCCCGTCGGCAATGAAGGCGCCGGCACAGTCGTCGCCGCCGGCTCCTCGCCCGAGGCGCAGGCGCTGATGGGCAAGCTCGTCGCGATCCTAGGCGGCGAGATGTACGCCACTTACCGCACCGTGAAAGCCAAGGCCGCCCTGCCGCTGCCCGCAGGCGCCACCGCCGCCGACGGCGCCTCCTGCTTCGTCAACCCGCTGACCGCGCTCGCCATGGTCAAGACGATGCAGATGGAAGGCCACACCGCCCTCGTCCACACCGCAGCCGCCTCGAACCTCGGCCAGATGCTCAACCGCATCTGCCTCAAGGACGGCGTCGGCCTCGTCAACATTGTGCGCTCCGACGAGCAGGCAAAGATCCTGAAAGACATCGGCGCGAAACACATCGTCGACTCGTCCAAGCCCTCCTTCATGGAAGACCTGATCGCCGCTCTCAGCGCCACCGGCGCAACACTCGCCTTCGACGCCATCGGCGGCGGCAAGCTCGCCGGCCAGATCCTCGCGGCGATGGAAATCATGCTGAACTCGAAACCCGGCGCCTACAGCCGCTACGGCTCGTCCACGCACAAGCAGGTCTACATCTACGGCCGCCTCAGCCTCGAGCCCACCATCCTCGGCGCAGCCTACGGCATGGCGTGGGGCGTGGGCGGCTTCCTGCTGACGCCTTTCCTCCAGAAGGTCGGCAACGAGGAGGCCGGCAAGCTGCGCGCGCGCGTCGCGGCCGAACTGAAGACCACCTTCGCCAGCCACTACACCCGCACGATCTCCCTCAGCGAGGCCCTCGATCCGGAAACCATCCGCGCCTACAACCGCAAGGCGACCGGCGAGAAATTCCTGATCAACCCGAGCCTCTGAGACAGCGCGCCTCCTTCCCCTGAACTTGCGGCGTGCTAGAGAAGCGCCGCGTCCCGCCAGCCGTCACAGAACGGCAGCGGGCCAGAGGGAAGGAAGTCCACTTGCTGACCAGAGAACAGGCGCTTGCACAGCTGACCGCCCCCGGCCAGCCCTATGAGATCATCGAGGCGGACGCCATCGGCCGCCGCGTCCGCACCTTCAGGAACGCTCCGCGCAACCTGCGCCAGCTGTTCGCCGAGACGCGCAGCGACAAGCCCTGCATCGTCTACGAAGGTGAAACCCTCACCTACGAAGAAACATGGCAACGCGCTTGCACGCTTGCGCATTCGCTCGTGAACGACTTCAGCGTCCGCAAGGGCGACCGCGTCGCCGTATCGATGCGCAACTATCCCGAGTGGATCATCAGCTACATGGCCATCACGTCCATCGGCGGCATGTTCGTCGCGATGAACGCGCTGTGGACCGCCGACGAAATGGCCTACGGCCTCACCCTCTCCACCCCGCGCGTCTTCATCGCCGACCAGGAACGCCTCGACCGTCTCGCCGCTCTGCCAGCTCCGCCCGCCAGCTTCGACATCATCGGCGTCCGCACCACGAAGCCGCTGCCCGCCGGCGGACACGCCTGGGCCGACTTCGTCCACGCGCCTTACAAGTCCGACATGCCTGACATCGACGTCGCGCCCGACGACGATCTCCACATGCTCTTCACCTCGGGCTCCACCGGCAATCCGAAAGGCGCCGTCTCCACCCATCGCAACGCGATCCACGCGCTGCTCTCCTGGGAGCTCGACCTGCTCGCAGCCTTTGAGATCGGGCTTCTTGCCCGTCCGCCGGAAAATCCGCCGCAATCCACCATGCTCCTGGCGATCCCGCTCTTCCACGTCACCGGCCTTCTCGCCTGCACGCTGTCCGGCTACCGGTACCAGCGCCGCCTGGTCATGATGTACAAGTGGGACGTCGAGAAAGGCGCCGGCATCATCGAGCGTGAAGGCGTCACGCACATGACCGCGACCCCCGCCATCACCGGCGACCTCGTCGCCTTCTCGCGCCGCACGGGCCGCAAATTCCCGAGCCTGGTCACCATCGGCGGCG
>CAIKXW010000015.1 GCA_903831485.1 uncultured Alphaproteobacteria bacterium
CGACTACAACGTCGAGCGTGCGCAGCGCGGCATCGTCTACATCGACGAGATCGACAAGATTTCGCGCAAATCCGACAATCCCTCGATCACCCGCGACGTGTCGGGCGAGGGCGTGCAGCAGGCCTTGCTGAAGATCATGGAAGGCACGGTTGCATCCGTTCCGCCGCAGGGCGGCCGCAAGCATCCGCAGCAGGAGTTCCTGCAGGTCGACACGACGAACATGCTGTTCATCTGCGGCGGCGCCTTCTCTGGTCTGGACCAGGTCATCTCGGACCGCGGCCGCGGCACGTCGATCGGCTTCGGCGACAACGAAATCGCGCCGGAAGATCGCCGCACGGGCAAGATCCTCGAAGAGTGCGAACCGGAAGATCTGGTGAAGTTCGGCCTGATCCCGGAATTCATCGGTCGCCTGCCGGTCATCGCGACGCTGGAAGACCTGGACGAGCCGGCGCTCATCCAGATCCTCACCGAGCCGAAGAACGCGCTGCTGAAGCAGTACCAGCGCCTGTTCGAGATGGAGAATGTGACGCTGACCTTCACCGACGACGCTCTCTCCGCCGTGGCGCGCCGCGCCATCCAGCGGAAGACCGGCGCGCGCGGCCTTCGTTCGATCATGGAGGGCATCCTGCTCGACACCATGTTCGAGCTGCCCAACCTGCGCGGCGTCGAGGAAGTGGCGATCAACGCCGAAGTCGTGGAAGGTCGTGCTCGGCCGCTCTACGTGCACGGTTCCGACGGCCAGGCGACGGCGACGGCTTCGTAGGCGTCGCCGGCTCACTGCTCTATCGCAACGATTCGATTGGCCCGCCCGGAATGGGAACCCGGGCCCTGCGCAGCGTATATCGACGCCTGCGTCCCAAAAAACTGTGCAATATCATGCGTCACATGCGTGGGTTGAACAGTGAGCCCTGACGGGCCACTTTGTTCCTCAAGTGAATGTCCGGTCCGATCTTTTTTTGCATGGCCCGGCCTTCCTCACGCAGGCGCGCTTCCATGAAGGCGCCCGCGGCGAAGTAAGGAGAAATGTATCATGGCTACGATCCTCCCCGTCCTGCCCCTGCGCGACATTGTCGTGTTCCCGCGCATGGTGGCCCCACTCTTTGTGGGACGCGACAAGTCCGTTCGAGCGCTTGAAGAAGTCGAGAAAGGCGGCGGCGAAATCCTGCTCGTCGCGCAGAAGGAAGCCGGCGTCGACGACCCGGCCGAAGAAGATCTCTACAATGTCGGCGTTGTCGCCACGATCCTGCAGCTGCTGAAGCTGCCGGACGGCACGGTGAAGGTGCTGGTCGAGGGCAAGCACCGCGCGCGGCTCGAGAAGCTGATCGACAAGGGCGACTATTACGCCGCCGAGTTCTCGCGCCTCGACGAGAAGAAGGCTGACTCGGAAGAGTCCGCCGCACTGATGCGCGCCGTCATCGAGCAGTTCGATGGCTATGTGAAACTCAACCGCAAGATCCCGTCCGAGACCGTTGGCACCGTCAGTGCGATCACCGACCCCGGCCACCTGGCAGATGCTGTCGCGGCGCAGCTGTCGATCAAGCTCGAGGACAAGGAGCAGCTGCTCGAACTCATCGACGTCACCGAGCGCCTTGAGAAGGTCTTTTCACTCATGGAGGGTGAAATTGGCATGCTCCAGATGGAGCGGAAGATCCGCAACCGCGTGAAGCGGCAGATGGAGAAGACGCAGCGCGAGTACTATCTCAACGAGCAGATGAAGGCGATCCAGCGTGAGCTGGGTGATGGCGACAGTGGCGGCGGCGAGCGCGACGAGATCGGCGAGCTGGAAGAGAAGATCGCCAAGACGCCTATGTCCGATGAAGCGCGCGCCAAGGCAGAGGCCGAGGTGAAGAAGCTGCGTCAGATGTCGCCGATGTCGGCGGAGTCCACGGTCGTGCGCAACTATCTCGACTGGATGGTCTCGCTGCCCTGGGGCCGCAAGAAGGAAGTCGTGCGCGATCTCCAGGTGGCGCAGGACATTCTCGACGCCGACCACTACGGCCTCGAGAAGGTCAAGGAACGCATCCTCGAGCACCTCGCCGTTCAGGCGCGGGGCGACAAGGTTCGTGGACCCATCCTCTGCCTCGTTGGACCTCCGGGCGTCGGCAAGACCTCGCTTGGCAAGTCTATCGCGAAGGCGACCGGCCGCGACTTCGTTCGTGTGTCGCTCGGCGGCGTGCGTGACGAGGCCGAGATCCGCGGTCACCGCCGGACCTATATCGGCTCCATGCCGGGCCGCATCATCCAGTCGATGAAGAAGGCCAAAAGCGGCAACCCGCTGTTCCTGCTCGACGAGATCGACAAGCTCGGCCAGGACTATCGCGGCGATCCGTCATCGGCGCTCCTTGAGGTCCTCGACCCTGAGCAGAACGTGACGTTCAACGACCACTATCTGGAAGTCGACTACGACCTTTCGGATACGATGTTCATCACGACGGCCAATTCCCTGAACATGCCTCAGCCGCTTCTTGACCGGATGGAGATCATCCGTCTTGAAGGCTACACGGAAGACGAGAAGGTCGAAATCGCCAAGCGGCACCTTCTGCCGAAGACGATCGAGAACCACCTCGTCAAGGAAGGCGAACTGGTTGTGGAAGAAGGCGCGATCCGCGACCTTATCCGCTACTACACCCGCGAGAGCGGCGTGCGTTCGTTGGAGCGTGAGATGGCGCGCCTCGCCCGCAAGGCGGTTCGTGACATTGAGCTGAAGAAGGCCACGACGGTTACCGTAACGGCCGAGAACCTCAGCACGTTCGCCGGCGTGCGGAAGTACCGCTACGGCGTTGCGGATCGCGAGGATCAGGTTGGCGTCGTGACGGGTCTGGCGTGGACGGAAGTCGGCGGCGACCTGCTCACCATCGAAGCCGTGCAGATGCCGGGACGCGGCCGCATGACGGTCACCGGCAGCCTGCGCGACGTGATGAAGGAGTCGATCTCGGCGGCGCAGTCTCTCGTTCGTTCGCGCTCGGTGCAGATGGGTATCCGCCCGCCTGTGTTCGACAACACGGACATCCACGTGCACGTGCCCGACGGCGCGACGCCCAAGGATGGCCCGTCGGCGGGTATCGCCATGACGACTGCGATTGCGTCCCTGCTGACCGGCAATCCGATCCGCAAGGATATCGCCATGACGGGCGAGATCACGCTGCGCGGCCGGGTTCTGCCGATTGGCGGACTGAAGGAGAAACTGCTCGCGGCCCTGCGTGGCGGCATCAAGACGGTGCTGATCCCGGAGGAGAACGAGAAAGATCTCGTCGACCTGCCCGAGAACGTGAAGTCCGGCCTCACCATCGTGCCAGTCGCGACAATCGAGCAGGTGCTGGCGCGGGCGCTGACGCGGCCGCTGACGCCGATCCAGTGGAGTGAGGCCGAAGAGGCCGCCTATCGCGCCCAGCTGGGACCAGGCGGCACAAAGCCCGGCGAGGCCCAGCTGCCCCACTAGGCGAGACGATGTGACGTGCATCAGCGGGCCTGCCGGCGACGGCGGGCCCGTTTGCGTTGGGCCGTATGCTTCCGCTGTTGGCGGGGAGCCCGAATAGCCGCGTCAGCTTGCCAAGCCGGGCCGGATGGGTACATGCATCGGCCACTCCCTCCGCAACCCGGAAACGCCACACATGACCGTCAAAGTCCGCTTTGCGCCTTCGCCCACGGGCAAGCTGCACGTCGGTAACATCCGAACAGCGCTGGTGAACTGGCTCTTCGCGAAGGGCCAGGGCGGGACGTTCGTGCTGCGCATCGACGACACGGACCTGGAGCGGTCCACCAAGGAGAATGAGGACGGCATCCGGCATGATCTCACCTGGCTGGGGATGACGTGGGACGAGACGTTCAAGCAATCGGAAAAATTCGAGCGCTACGCCGCGGCGGCGGAAGAGCTTAAGGCCAAGGGCCTGCTCTATCCCTGCTATGAATCGGCGGACGAGCTTGAGCGCCGTAAGAAGATCGCGATGAGCCGCGGCAAGCCACCGGTGTATGACCGCGCCTCGCTGGAGCTGACGGACGAGCAACGCAAGGCGCTGGAAGCCGAGGGGCGGAAACCGCACTGGCGCTTCAAGCTGTCGGGCGGGCGTGCGGAGTGGAATGATCTCGTGCGTGGGCAACAGTCGATCGATACGTCCTCCGTGTCGGACCCGGTGCTGATCCGCGAGGATGGTTCGTTTCTCTACACCATGCCGTCCGTGGTCGACGATATCGATGCGGAGATCACTCACGTCATCCGCGGCGAGGATCACGTCACTAATTCGGGCGCGCAGATCGAGATCTTTCTCGCGCTCGGCGCGAAGCCGCCGGAGATGGCGCACATGCCGCTGCTGATCGGCGCGGACGGGCAGGGGCTGTCGAAGCGGCTCGGCTCGCTGTCGGCCGAGCAGTTGCGCAATGAGGGGTATGAGCCGCTGGCGTTGCTGTCGCTGTTGTCGAAGATCGGCACGTCCGATCCGGTGGAGGCGCGCGAAAGCCTGCAGCAACTGGCGCTGGAGTTTTCGTTCGCGAAGATGGGCCGCGCGCCGGCGCGCTTCGACGAGAGCGAACTCAACGGGCTGAACGCGCAGATCGTGCATGCGATGAGCTTCGGGATGGTGAAGCCGCGGCTGTCGGTGCTGGCCTATGGGGATCAGGCGACGCCTGATTTCTGGGATGTGGTGCGCGGCAACCTGAAGGGCGTGCCGGATGCTGCGCTGTGGTTGGCCGTCGTCTACGGCGGCGGGCTGACGGGCCCCGATCTGGACGCCGATGACAAGGCGTTTGTCGGTGAGGCGGCGACACTGTTTCCAGCCGGCGACGTGACGCTAGGGACGTGGAAAACGTGGGTTGACGCTGTGAAGGCCAAGACGGGCCGCAAGGGCAAGGGCCTGTTCCAGCCGCTGCGCCGCGTGCTGACGGATCAGGAGCATGGGCCCGAGATGGATCGCATGCTGCTGCTGATCGGCGCGGAGAAGGCGCGGGCGCGCCTGGAGCAGGCGTCGGCCTAGGCGTCCTCGACGAACTGCTTGTTCTGCTCGCGAATTTGCGCCGCCGCGTCGTCGTAGAGGAAGGGCAGGAAGGCGTAGCGCCGTCCGCGTGTGACCTGCGTCACGGCGTGGAGGAGCGAGCATGAGAAGATGACCGCGCCGCCTGCCGACGGACGGAAGCCGCGGGCGCCGTACTCTGGAAACACAACTTCGCCGCCGTCGAATTCCTCGCTGAGGTTGATCGAAACCGCGAAGCGCCGGTGCGCCGTGCCTTTTGTTGTGTTGTCGCGATGGGGACGGAAATGCGCTTCATCCTCTGCGGCGTAGCAGGCAACGAGGTAGCGCTCGATGCGCGTCACTGCGAACTGATGGATCTTCGCGATCTCCGGAACGATGCGGCGACGGATGTGCGCGGTGATGGTCTTGCGCTCGGTTTCGTCCGTGAGGAGATAGTCGCGCCGTCGCTTCTGCGCGTCGTCGAGGACCAGACGGGTGCGGCCATCGATTTCGCGCATCACGCCGGAGAGGTCGCGGCCCTCAGACTCGAAGCCGGCAATGAGTTGCTGGCATGTGTCCTGATCGAAGACGTTGTCGAGGACGATCACTGGCGCGTTGGTATCCATGCCGGCGATGCGGCCGGCGCGAGGAATTCTGGCGAGATGATCCAGCGCTTCGGCGATGTCGCCTTTGTCTTCGCGGAAGGGGATAACGGCGGTTACGCGCATCATCGGGTTGATGATCACCCACTTGCCGAAATAGATGCCCTTGCTGCCGTCGAACGGCGCGACGCCGTAGGCGCGGGCGATCTTGTTGTCGTAGTCCCAGAAGAAGCGATAGCCCGGCACGATCGTTGTGAGACGCTTCTGCGCCTCGTCCTCGCGGTCGGTCGTGACGCCAAAGAATGCGGCGTGGGAGTCGTTGAAGAGGTCGCGGCGCTGCTTCACGGCGGCGAGGACGGCGGCGGCGTGGGGCGTGGTGCTGGCGCGGAAGAAGCACAACGCCAGCGAGCGACCCGCAGCAAGATCAAGGTTATAGCGCTCGCCGCTCGAATTGCGCTGCATGACGGACGGTGCGGGGTCGCCAGGCGTAAGGAGTGCGTAGGCCGTCATGTGGTTCCCGGGCTTGCGCCCGCCGGGCGTCAATGGACGGGAAACATTAAGCCACGCGCCTTAACATTCTGTCGAGGCGGCCGGTTCAGTTGCTCGCCTCGCCGCCAAGGAGCATGTCGAGCCGCTCGTAGCCCATTTCCATGCCGTCGGTCATGCCTGTCGAGGCGGCGGCGTCGCGGATTTCCTTGCTGGCGAATTTCATCACCATTTCCAGTGAGGTAACGCCGGCCTTTTCGCTGAAGGAGGTACGGATGATCGCCGGATTGCTGGTGTCCATCGCGACGCCGATGTCGCCGGGGTCGTAGTTTTCCTCGTGGATCATGCGGGCCGGGGCGTCGACTTCGTGGGATTCGCCGAAGAAGCCGAACTCCTTTCCCTCGTCCTCCGACCGCCAGCGCCAGCGATACTTGCCGCCCGGCCGGACATCCATCTCGCACACGGGCATCGACCAGCCTGGCGGGCCTAGCATCCAGCGCCTGACCAGTTCGGGTTTGGTGTGGGCGTCCCATACCAGCTGTCGGGGCGCAGCGAAGTCACGCGTGACACGTACCTCGGTGTCGCTTGGCAGCGAGACCTTTGCCTTTTCCAGAGTCCTCACCAGGGCGTTTCCTTTCTTAAGTCTGTCGTCGCCGGATTACTGGCCCTTGCGTTTCGATTTCGGTGGGGCGGCCTGCATGTGGCCGAGCAGTTCGTCGAGGGCGCTGTACCGGCGCTCCCAGAGCAGGCGATAGCTTTCGAGCCAGGCATTGGCCTCGGCCAGCGGCGCTGTTTCGATCCTGCGGGGCCGGCGCTGGCCTGACTCCGTGGTGATTATTAGACCGGCATTCTCGAGAACCTTGAGGTGCTTGGAAATCGCCGGCTGGCTCATCGCGAAGGGTTCGGTGAGTTCAGCAACCGACGCCTCGCCTCGTGCAAGGCGCGCAAGGATTCCGCGGCGCGTGGGATCAGCCAGCGCGGCAAAGGTGGCGTCGAGGCGTTGTGTCGGCGTCATCGCGGCCCATCCATAGCCATATAGTGATGATAACCCTGAGGTTATGCGTGTCGACGGGCGACGGCGTCTTACGCGGCGCAGTGTTCAGGGCCGACGAGGGCGCTGCTTCGCGGAGACCGACTGCATGATCAACTCGCCCTTGGCCTTGGGGTCCAGCTTCCATCCCGCCTGCACGACGGCCGCAGCGACAAGCGTATCAATCGCCTCGGACTTCAGCATGCCCAGCCCGTCCAGACGCACCGAACGGATACGCGGCCCCTTGCCTTCGAGCAGGCCTTCCGGGTCGTCCAGCGTGGCGCCGAACATCAGGAACAAGGTCGACCAACGCGGGTAAAGCGCGATCGAGATTGGCAGTGTCGAGGCCTTCGCCTCTGGCCCGAAGCCGACGGCAAGGGCATTGTAATTGTCGCAGACCAGACAGAATGCACCCGGCAGGCGTTTCCTGAGGTGCGCAATCGCGGCGCGCCCGATTTTTTCCATCTCGGGCGAATACTTTTTCAGAAAGCCGTCCAGTTGCTGCTGGGCAGTGGGCATGGCTTGAGGTTATTCTTAACTCCTCGGTGGACGCCAGATCGATGGAACCAATTCAGTACCCGGAGCGTTTCGGGTCGGAAGTGGAGAACTGAAATGGCAGGACGTCGGACGGAAACAGATTACAGGAACTCGGTCGAGGACCTGGCCGGAAGAGTGGCGGGCGATATGTCGGAACTTACGGAACGTGCGAAGCGCGCCCTCGGCGGCGCACAGGAATTCGCTGGCGAATTCGCCGAAGGCGCAGCGAAGGGCGGCCGGAAGGCTGCGAAATTCGTCGTTCGCGAAGTGCGCGAGCATCCGCTGCGGACGCTGGCAATCGGCGCGGCGGTGGGGGCCGTGGTCGCGGCCGTGATCATGCTGCGAAACAGAAACGACGAGTAGGCCTTCGGCTCTCGTGTAGCGCATTGCGCCAGTTGGCAGACATGCCGGCTGGCGTGTGTGCGTCAGGCCGCCTCGCGTCCCACAGTCGCCAGAGCCAGCGCTTCCGCCACCTTGATGCCATCGACGGCGGCAGAGAGAATCCCGCCCGCATAGCCTGCGCCCTCGCCCGAGGGGTACAGCCCCTTCACATTCAATGACTGGAAGTCTGCCCCGCGTGTCATTCGTACGGGGCTGGATGTGCGCGTTTCAACGCCGGTCATGACGGCTTCATCCATCGAGAAGCCCTGTATCTGGCGACCGAAAGCCTGAAGCGCCTCGCGCATGGCAGTTGTCGCATATTCCGGCAGGCAGAGGTTGAGGTCGGTCGGCGTGACGCCGGGCTTGTAGGATGGGATCACCGAGCCAAGCGCTGTGGACGGCTGGTTCTTCAGGAAGTCGCCGACGAGCTGGCAGGGGGCGAACCACGATGCGCCGCCGGCGACGTAGGCCTTTTCCTCCCAGTGGCGCTGGAAGGCGATCCCGGCCAGCGGATTGGCGCGGGCGTCTTCAGGGAAGTCTTCCGGTGTGACGCCGACAACGATGCCAGCATTGGCGTTGCGTTCGTGTCGCGAATACTGGCTCATGCCGTTGGTGACGAGGCGTCCGTCCTCGGAGGCCGCCGCCACGACCGTTCCGCCGGGACACATGCAGAAGGAATAGACGCTGCGGCCATTGCTGGCATGGTGGGCAAGCTTGTAATCGGCGGCGCCGAGGATCGGGTGGCCGGCGCTGGGGCCGAAGCGTGCGCAGTCGATGATGGATTGCGGATGCTCGATCCGGACGCCGATCGAGAAAGGCTTCGCCTCGAAGAAGACGCCGCGCCCGTGAAGCATCTCAAACGTGTCGCGGGCGGAGTGGCCGAGAGCCATGACGAGATGGTCGGTCTCGATCGCTTCGCCGTTTGCGAGCACGACGGCGGCGACTTGTTTCTCGCCGTGGCGCTCGTGTAGGAGGATGTCGGTCACCTGATGTTCGAACCGGATCTCGCCGCCGAGCCTTTCGATCTTGCCGCGCATGTGCTCGATCATCGAGACGAGGCGGAAGGTGCCGATGTGCGGCTTGGAGACATAGAGAATCTCGTCCGGCGCGCCGGCTTCGACGAACTCGGTCAGGACCTTGCGACCGAGATGGCGCGGGTCCTTGATCTGCGAGTAGAGCTTGCCGTCGGAGAATGTGCCTGCGCCGCCTTCGCCGAACTGGGCGTTCGAGCCGGGGTTAAGTACGCCCTTGCGCCAGAACTTGAACGTATCGACGGTGCGCTCGCGGACGATCTTTCCGCGTTCGAGGATGATCGGGTTGAATCCCATTTCCGCGAGCAAAAGGCCTGCGAAGAGACCGCATGGGCCCATGCCGACGACGACAGGGCGTTTTGCGCCCGATTGCGCCTGTAGCGGCGGGCGATAATCGAGGTCCGGCGTGGGGACGATCTGCTTGTCCCTGGAAAGACGCTTGAGGACGGAAGGCTCGTCCTTCACGTCGGCGTCGATCGTGTAGATGAGCTGGATCGCTGAGGTCTTGCGGGCGTCGTAGGCGCGCTTGAACACGGTGAATGAGACGAGGTTCTGATCGGAGACGCCAAGGCGCTTGAGGATCGCCTGTCTCAGCGCGGGCTCGGGGTGATCGAGCGGCAGCTTGAGTTCCTGGATGCGGAGCATCTGCGTCGTCCTTCATGGGGGTGGCGCAACGCACACCGGACCAAGGCGCGGCATATAGGGGAGGTCGCGCCTGAGCGCAAATCCCCGGTTCAGCCCTCGTCCAGCAGCGCGATCAGCCGTTCGCGCGCTTCGAGAAACTCCTCTCGGAACTGCTGGACGACCTGGCCGCAGGACATCGACTGGTTCATCAGGCCGACGCCCTGGCCGACCCAGTAGGTTGCCAGCTGTTTCGCGCCTTCGTGGCCCGTCTCGGCGAGGGCGTTGACCCGCCGAAGGGCGGGCTCTGAAACGAAGCTCTGGAGCGGCATGCCAAGCGGCGAGGGGGCGTCTTCGCGTTCCCACGCATCGGTCCAGGGTGAGCGGAGCTGGCGCGATGGCTTTCCCGTGCGCGAGCGCGAGCGGACGGTATCGCGCGATGTGGCGGCAAGCATCTTCTGCTTGATGGTTTCGCTGGTCTCGGCCTCCGTCGTGGTCAGCCAGACAGAGCCGCACCATGCGCCGGCTGCGCCCATCGACATGGCGGCGGCCATCTGTGTTCCCGTGGTTATGCCGCCGGCGGCGAGGATGGGCGTTGTCGCGCCCATCGCCTGCACGGCGCGGTGCACTTCCGGGATCAGCACCATGGTGGAGACCTCGCCGCAATGGCCGCCTGCTTCGCCGCCGGCGACCACGAGGATATCGACGCCGGCCTGCACCTGCGCGACGGCATGCTCCTTGGTGCCGACGAGGGCGGCGACAGGTACGCCGTGGCGCTTGCCCATCTCCAGCATCTCGCGCGGCGGCACGCCCAGCGCGTTTGCGATCAGGCGGATCGGAAACTGGAACGCGACCTCGAGCGCGCTGGCGGCGCCGTCGGCGCGCATGTTGCGGGCAAATCCGACGCTGCGCTTGCGATCATCGTCCAGATTGCCGGGCTCGACGCCGTGAGACGTGAGGATCCCGCTCGCGAAATCCTTGTGCGCTTGCGGCACGGCAGCAAGAAGCGCCTCGCCGCTGAATGCTTCGGTCTTACCCTCCATGGAGTTGGGCACGATCAGGTCCACGCCGTAGGGCTTGCCGCCGCAATGCCCATCGATCCATGTGAGTTCGTCGCGCAGACGAGCTGGCGGCAGGTTGACCGCGCCGAACACGCCCATGCCGCCGGCGCGCGAGACGGCCGCAACCACATCGCGGCAGTGGCTGAAGGCGAGCAGCGGGAAGTCGATGCCGAGCATCTCGCAGATGGGCGATTTCATCAGTTAGCCTCGCGTGAAGTTCGAGGCAAACTGGAGCCGGTGCGAGCGAACGTCAAATCGACGCCCATCTCACCTAGCGGAACGCCGGAATAAAGCGGCATGTCTCCTAGCGAGGCAGGTTGCTGACGCCCATCAGATACTCGTCGACGGACCGTGCACACTGGCGGCCCTCGCGGATCGCCCACACGACCAGCGACTGTCCGCGCCGCATGTCGCCGCAGGCGAAGATGCGGTCCGCGCTGGTCTTGTAGTCGTCGGTGCTGGCGGCGACGTTGCCGCGCGGGTCGAGCACGGCTTTCGACTGGTCGAGCAGGCCGGGCGCGATGGGGCCGGTGAAACCCATGGCGAGCAGGACGAGGTCAGCTTTCAACTCGAATTCGGAGCCGGCGACTTCCTGCATCTCCATGCCGCGGGCGCCCTTCACCCATTCGACGCGGGCGCAGACGAGGGCCTTCACCGTGCCGCCGTCGCCGATGGCGCGCTTGGTGATGACCGACCAGTCGCGCTCGGCGCCTTCCTCGTGGCTTGAGGAGGTGCGCAGCTTCAGCGGCCAGTCGGGCCATGTCAGAGCCTTGTTCTCGTGAGCAGGCGGGCGGGGCATGATCTCCAGCTGCGTGACGCTGGCTGCGCCGTGGCGGTTCGATGTCCCGATGCAGTCTGATCCGGTGTCGCCGCCGCCGATGACAATGACGTGCTTGCCTGTCGCCGTGATCGTGCCGCCGGGCGCCGCGGTGTTCTCGTCATCGCCGGCCACGCGCTTGTTCTGCTGCGTGAGGAAATCCATCGCGTAGTGAACGCCGTCGAGTTCGCGACCGGGGACGTGCAGGTCGCGGGGCTTCTCGGCGCCGCCGGCCAGCACGATGACCTGGTAGTCGTCCAGCAGACGCTGCACCGACACGTCGATGCCGACGTGCATGCGCGGGCGGAAGATGACGCCTTCGCCCTCCATCTGGCGCATGCGTAGGTCGATGTGTTTCTTCTCCATCTTGAAGTCGGGGATGCCATAGCGGAGCAGGCCGCCGATGCGGTCCGATTTTTCGAACACGGTTGGGGAATGTCCCGCTCGCGCGAGCTGTTGTGCGCATGCCAGACCGGCAGGGCCGGAGCCGACGACCGCGACGCGTTTGCCTGATCCACGCGGTGCGGACTGGGGCTTGATCCAGCCTTCATCCCAACCACGATCGATGATCTCGCACTCGATGGTTTTGATCGAGACGGGGTTCTCGTTGATGTTCAGGACGCACGATGCTTCGCACGGGGCCGGGCAGACGCGGCCGGTGAATTCGGGGAAGTTGTTGGTGGAGTGCAGGTTCTCGAGCGCGGTTTTCCAGTGATCGCGCAGGACGAGATTGTTCCAGTCGGGGATCTGGTTGTTGACCGGGCAGCCTGGTGTGCCCGGCGCGACTGAGCCTGTGCCTTGGCAGAACGGAATGCCGCAATCCATGCAGCGCGCGGCCTGGATGCGGATCTCCGCATTGTCCATGCGCTTCAGGAATTCCGCGTAGTTCTTCTTGCGCGCCTCCGGCTTTTCGTAGGCGCGTTCTTTCTTCTCGTATTCGAGGAAGCCTGTGGGCTTGCCCATGATGATGCTCCCCTGACTTTACTCTGCCGCCACTGTGGCCTGGCTTGCCGCCTTCATGTCCGCCAGCGCGCGGGCATAGTCGATCGGCATGACCTTCACGAAATTGCCCAGCGCGACGTCCCAATTGTCCAGCAGCTCGCGGGCGCGGGCGCTGCCGGTGTGCAGGAGGTGGCGCTCGACGACGATACGGAGGCGTTCGGCGTCGAAGGCCAGCATGTCCCCCATGCCGCTGCTTTCGGCTGACGGCGCACGTTGCAGCGGCGCGTCAGCGTCGGGACCGCCCTCCGCAGGTTTCACCGTTTCCAGCTTCACCATCGACGGATTGCACCGGCTGACGAAGCTCTTCTTCGGGTCATAGACATAGGCAACGCCGCCCGACATGCCGGCCGCGAAGTTGCGGCCTGTATCGCCGAGAACCACGACCACTCCGCCGGTCATGTACTCGCAGCCATGGTCGCCGCAGCCTTCGACGACCGCAACCGCGCCCGAGTTGCGTACGGCGAAACGTTCGCCTGCGACGCCCTCGAAGTAGGCCTCGCCCGCGATCGCGCCGTAGAGGACTGTGTTGCCGACGATGATGTTCTCCGTCGGCTCGCGTTTGGCGCCGTCCGGCTGGCGCACGACGACGCGGCCGCCGGAGAGGCCCTTGCCGACATAGTCGTTTGCATCGCCCACGAGGTTCAGCGTGACGCCGCGTGCGAGGAAGGCCCCGAAGCTCTGGCCCGCTGTTCCCGTGAGCGCGATCTGGATCGTGTCCTCAGGCAGGCCGGCGTGGCCGAACTTCCGCGCGACTTCGCCGGAGAGCATGGCGCCGACTGTGCGGTTCACATTGTTTATCGTCTCGGTGATCTGGACCGGCTTGGGCGTCTTGCCGAGCGCAGGCTTGGCGACCTTGATCAGCTTGTGGTCCAGCGCGCCGTCGAGGCCATGGTCCTGTGTTGAGGCATGCTTGACGGCGACGCCGGCCTTGGCGGGCGGTTGATACAGGATCTTCGAAAGATCCACGCCCTTGGCTTTCCAGTGGTCGAGCGCATGGCGCATGTCGATCAGGTCGACCCGGCCGACCATTTCCTCGAACTTCCGGAAGCCGAGCTTGGCCATGATGTGCCGGACTTCTTCGGCGACGAAGAAGAAGTAGTTGATCACATGCTCTGGCGCGCCGGTGAAGCGGGCGCGCAGGACGGGGTCCTGAGTGGCGACGCCGACAGGGCAGGTGTTTAGGTGGCACTTTCGCATCATGATGCAGCCTGCCGCGATCAACGGGGCCGTCGAGAAGCCGAACTCGTCCGCGCCGAGCAGCGCGCCGATGGCCACGTCACGGCCGGTACGCAGGCCGCCATCGACCTGAACGGCGATGCGTCCACGCAGTTCGTTGAGCACCAGTGTCTGTTGGGTTTCGGCGAGGCCGATCTCCCACGGGCTGCCGGCGTGCGTCAGCGAGGTGAGCGGCGAGGCGCCCGTGCCGCCTTCGTAACCGGAGATGGTCACATGGTCAGCGCGCGCCTTTGAGACGCCCGCGGCGACTGTGCCGACACCAACTTCGGACACCAGCTTCACGGAGATGCGCGCGACGGGGTTCACGTTCTTGAGGTCGTGGATCAGCTGCGCAAGATCTTCGATCGAATAGATGTCGTGATGGGGCGGCGGCGAGATAAGGCCAACTCCGGGCGTGGAGTGGCGCACCTTGGCGATGTTCTTGTCGACCTTGTGGCCCGGCAGCTGTCCGCCTTCGCCCGGCTTCGCGCCCTGCGCCATCTTGATCTGGATGTCGTCGGCATTGACGAGGTATTCGGTCGTGACGCCGAAGCGACCTGATGCGACCTGCTTGATGGCCGAGCGCATCGAGTCGCCGTTCTTCATGCGCACGAAACGGTCCGGCTCTTCGCCGCCTTCGCCCGTGTTGGAGCGGCCGCCGATGCGGTTCATCGCGATGGCGAGCGTTGTGTGCGCTTCGCGGCTGATCGAGCCGAAGCTCATCGCGCCGGTTGCGAAGCGCTTCACGATGTCGACCGCGGGCTCGACCTGATCGATCGGGACTTCCTTGTCCGCAAACTTCAGTTGCATCAGGCCGCGGATCGTCAGCAGGCGTTCGTTCTGCTCGTTGATCGACTGCGCGAAGGTCTTGTAGTCTTCCGACACATTGCCGCGCACCGCGTGCTGCAGCTTGGCGACGGAGTCCGGGGTCCAGGCGTGGTCCTCGCCGCGGATGCGGTAGGCATAGTCGCCGCCGACATCGAGCAGGTCCCTGTAGACGGGATCATCACCGAAGGCTGCGGCGTGACGCTTCACGGCTTCTTCGCCGATCTCGTTGAGCCCGACCCCTTCGATCGTTGTCGCCGTGCCCGTGAAGTATTCCTGGATGAGTTCTGTCGAAAGGCCCACGGCGTCGAAGATCTGCGCGCCGCAATAGGACTGATAAGTCGAGATGCCCATCTTGGACATCACTTTCAGGATACCTTTGCCGATGGCCTTGATGTAATTCTTCTTCACCTCTTTCGCGGTGAGCTGGATGCTTTCGCGCTGGCGGATCTGTTCGAGCGTCTCGAAGGCAAGATACGGGTTGACTGCCTCGGCGCCATAGCCGGCGAGCGTGCAGAAGTGATGCACTTCGCGCGCTTCGCCCGTTTCAACGACAAGTCCGACCTGCATGCGCAGGCCCTGGCGGATCAGCTTGTGGTGAACCGCTGACAGCGCAAGCAGGGCAGGCACGGGAATACGATCTGCGGATACGGCGCGATCCGAAAGGATCAGGATGTTGATGTCCTGCAGCACATGCTCGGTCGCTTCGAGCCGGATGCGCTCGATTGCCGCCTTGAGGCCGGCTGCGCCTTCGCTCGCGTCCCAGGTGATGTCGATCGTGGCAGTGCGGAATGCGCCGTCCACGAGTTCCGAGATCGAGCGGATCTTGTCGAGGTCAGCGTTTGTCAGCACAGGCTGTGAAACTTCAAGGCGCTTGTGCGTGCCCGCCGCCAGTCCCAGCAGGTTCGGACGCGGGCCGATCATCGAGACCAGCGACATCACCAGCTCTTCCCGGATCGGGTCGATCGGTGGGTTGGTGACCTGGGCGAAGTTCTGCTTGAAGTAGTTGTAAAGCAGTTTCGGCTTGCGACTGAGGACGGCGATGGGCGTGTCTGTTCCCATCGAGCCGATCGGATCGTCGCCAAGTTGCGCCATCGGCTCGAGGAAGAACTGCACGTCTTCCTGCGTGTAGCCAAACGCCTGCTGGCGATCGAGCAGGCTGACATTGGTGTTCTGTAGCGGCGCCGCGTCCGGGTCCTGTTCCGGGTCGGCAAGATCGGTCAGCTTGAACTGCATCTCGTGCAGCCACTCGTCATAGGGGTGCTTGCCCGCGATGCTGGCCTTCACCTCCTCATCCTCGATGATGCGGCCTTCCTCGAGGTCGATCAGAAGCATCTTGCCTGGCTGCAGGCGCCACTTGCGGACGATCTTCTCGTCGGGGATCGGCAGCACGCCGGCTTCCGACGCCAGTACGACATGATCGTCGTCGGTCACGATGAAGCGCGCAGGGCGCAGGCCGTTGCGGTCCAGCGTCGCGCCGATCTGGCGGCCGTCGGTGAAGGCGATCGCCGCCGGACCGTCCCACGGCTCCATCAGGGCTGCGTGGTATTCGTAGAACGCGCGTCGCGCCGGGTCCATGTCCTGATGTCCTGCCCATGCTTCGGGGATGAGCATCATCATGGCGTGGCTGAGCGGATAGCCGCCTGCCACGAGCAGTTCGAGCGCGTTGTCGAGGCAGGCCGTGTCCGACTGGCCGTGCGGGATCAGCGGCCACATCTTGTCGAGGTCGGCGCCGAGAAGCGGGCTCTCCATCGAGCGGCGGCGGGCGTACATCCAGTTCACGTTGCCGCGCACCGTGTTGATCTCGCCGTTGTGGGCGATGAAGCGGTAGGGGTGCGCCAGCTTCCAGCTCGGGAAGGTGTTGGTGGAGAAGCGTTGGTGGACCAGCGCCAGCGCGCTCTCGCACAGTGGGTTGGTGAGGTCCTTGTAGAAGGTGCCGACCTGGCCTGCGAGCAGCAGTCCCTTGTAGACGATGGTGCGCGTCGATAGTGACGGCATGTAGAATTCGGCAAGGCCCGGCAGGTTCTTCTTCTTCGCGATCTCCGCCAGGGGGTTCTGCGTCTCTTTCCGGATGGCGAGCAGTTTCCGCTCGAAAGCATCCTGATCCATCGCGGGCGAGCCCTTGGCTATAATGGCCTGCTTGATCACCGGCATCGAGGCGATCACAGCCGTGCCGATGCCCTTGGTGTTGGTCGGGACGTCGCGCCAGCCGAGCAGTTTCTGCTTCGCCTTGGCGAGGTAGTTGGCGAACTGGTTCATCGCGAATTCGCGTGCGGCCTGATCCTGAGGCAGGAAGCACATGGCGACAGCGTAGTGTCCTGGCTGGGGCAACTCGACGTTCGCGGCCTTCGCCCATTCAGAGAACAACTTGTGCGGAATCTGGATCAGGATGCCTGCGCCATCGCCAAGGAGAGGGTCAGCGCCCACGGCGCCGCGATGGTCGAGGTTCACGAGGATCTGAAGGCCCTGCGCCACGATGGCATTGGACTTCTTGCCCTTCACGTTGGCGATGAAGCCGACGCCGCAGGCGTCGTGCTCATTCCGGGGATCGTAGAGACCCTGTGCGGGGGGAAGACCCATTTCCATGCGCGTAAACTCGTCCAGTCGTCGGTGAGACTGAGCGCCTACCAGCTAGGCACAGAATTTCAATGGAATAGCCCAACCTGCGGCAAGATTTGCGGGAAGTTGGGGCTTAACTGGTTGTACAAGCACTGCTTGTGCCTCGGGAAGCGACTTTCGACTTCCCCACCCAGGGCGGGAACGATGCCCTCCCGAACGTCCTCTGGCGCAATCAATTGCTGCAAGGAGGCGTAACCGCGAAATTTGTTTCGCAACCGGCTGTCGGCAGGTGAGGCCTTCAGGCGGGATAAAGCGTCGCGAGTTCCTCGGCATAGGGGGCGTAGGACCCCTTCAGCGTTGCCTGGTTCAGCAGCATGCTTGCGATCACCTTCGATCCGCCCGGCCGGTACACCAACGTGCGCGTCCAGTAAGATTCTGTCCGGCGGCTGCCGCTGAGGGCGATGATCTCGCGCTCGATCTCGTAGTCCTCGCCGACGAATAGCGGGCCCTCGATCATGCGGATTTCCTGGTCTGCGAACAGGCCCACGGCCGGGCCCTTGATGGGCAGGCGGTCCTCTCGCGCGACGTACTGCACGAGAACGCTAACCATCTCCCACGGTATGATGGGACGGACCCAGGGATTGTCCGCGCCGGAGTACCAGGGCGAGGGCTCGGTGATTTTCGC
The DNA here is from genome assembly GCA_903831485.1 of uncultured Alphaproteobacteria bacterium. The sequence continues at coordinate 17,796 of CAIKXW010000015.1, forward strand.
GAGCTTCTGGTTCAGCGAGAAGGGATAAAGGTCGCCCATGTGCTGGTCGGCATCCATGCGGATGCGCGTGCGAGCGGTACGGCGCCCAACCTTGAGATCACGCAGGATCACCGGCTGCTGCAGCGGAGCCAGTTCGTTGAGGCGGAGGTCCAGCGCCGTAGGCGGCGCGTTCGATCCGACGGACGCGGTGCCGCGCAGGACTTCGGTTCCGTCTTTCTTGCTGGCCCAGATCGTCGCGTGATCCTCGCCGGGCTCGCGCTCGATGAAGGCGCGGACTTCCTCTCCTTCCATAACCATGTTGCGGTAGTGGGCCGAGAGGCAGCCCTCGGTGAGGAAGCGTTCGCCCCAGATCGCCTCAGCAAGCGGAACAAACTGGCTGTAGTGGGTCGGTCCCTCGATCGGACCCGCCTTGAAGCCGAGCTTCTGGGCCATGGCGTCATCGTGCAGCGAGACGTGATTGTCGTAACTCTGCTCCAGCAGCATGTTGACCGGGGCGCGCCACGGCCCGGCCAGCACTTGGCCGATGGTTTCCAGCTTGGTATCGAATGCGCGTGTCGCCATGGCTTTTCTCCCAAGCGGATTATCGCGCCTGCGACGATAGTGGCGCAAGGGCGGGCGCGGCACTACATTGGGGCAAAGGAGATAAACCATGCCCATGCGGCTGCGCATCGATTTTGTCTCAGACGTGGCGTGCCCGTGGTGCGTCGTCGGTTTGCGGTCGCTGATGAAGGCCCTGGACGCCGTGGGCGACAAGGTCGAGGCCGAGATCCATTTCCAACCGTTCGAACTGAACCCGGACATGCCGCCGGAGGGCGAGAAC
>CAIKXW010000016.1 GCA_903831485.1 uncultured Alphaproteobacteria bacterium
AGACGGCCGGCGTCAAAACCCTTTTCGTTGTCCAGTTCGGTATGCTCGTCACACATGGCTGCGTCTCTCCCTGTCGTCGCCGGTCTGGCTTGTTTCCCCAACGATCGCCTGCAGCCTACACCTTCATCCCGATGGAGCAAACCGGAGGCGCGTGACCCTCGCAATGCTGACACAGGTTGGCAAGTTGGGCTGGTAGAACCCGCTAATGCTCGATCTTGTCCCGCTTCCCACGCTTCTCGCCTTTACCGGCCTTGCCATGGCAATCAGCGTGGCGCCCGGCCCAAATGTCCTATTCGTCATGACCCAATCGACATGGCGCGGACGGCGCGCCGGGTTCTTCGCAGCTGCGGGAATTGAAACGGCCAACTCCCTGTATGTCCTTCTCTCCGCGATCGGACTTGCCGGCGTGATCGCAGCCTCCGGCGCCGCCTTCGAAATCATCAAGTGGGCGGGCGCGAGCTACCTGGCGTGGCTCGGTTTCCAGGCCATCCGACATTCGTTCGATCCTGGCGACCCCGCGCCGCTATCGACGGGCGGAGCCAGCGTGAAGGCCTGTCGCGACGGACTGGTGATCGGCCCTGGAAATCCCAAGACCATCCTGTTCTTCCTCGCCCTGTTCCCACAATTCATCGACCCTGCCCGGCCGGTGTGGACGCAGTCGCTCGTGCTCGGCTTCCCCGGGATCGGGATCGATCTGATCGTGCAGGTTCTCTACGCCGCCGCCGGCGGCCTGCTCGCGAACGCGCTTTCACGCAAACCCGTGAAGCGCTGGTTCGAGCGCTGCATCGGCGGCGCCTTCATGGGACTGGCGGTCGTCGCGGCTCTGGTGCGGCGGGCCTAGCGGTCCAGCCACCCTTCCGCCTTCGCCCATTTGAAATCGGACGTGGCCGAGGCTGCGAGCTTCTCGGTCTCATACCCTTCGGAGCCCGCGCCATAGACGCGGCCGCCAATCACCCGCACTTGCAGGCGCTGGGAGTTCGCGATCGGGATTTCCGCCGGCGCGTCAAACTCGATGCGATGTCTTGCCAGCCCGCACTCGATCGTCACGCGGCGCATGCCCCCGATGCGCCGGGTCGACACGACGAGACCCGGGATTCCTGGCCCGCCATCAGTGACCATGGCGACATCTTCCGGCCGCAGATAAAGCTGCGCGGGACCGTCAGGCAGCGTGCCGACATCGAGATCGATCAGCCGCTCGTCCAGCGTCGCGCGGCCGTTGCCGACCGCGACTGGAATCACGCTCGACTCGCCGATGAAGGAGAACACGAAAGGCGTCGCCGGCGTGTCGTAGATTTCGTCCGGCGTCGCAGACTGCTCGATCTTGCCCTTGCTCATGACGACGACGCGATCGGCCAGTTCGAGCGCCTCTTCCTGATCGTGCGTGACGAACAGCGTCGTGTGTCCCGTACGCTCATGAATTTCGCGCAGCCAGCGCCGCAGATCCTTCCGCACGCGCGCATCGAGCGCGCCGAACGGTTCGTCGAGCAGCAGGACACTTGGCTCGATGGCGAGCGCACGCGCCAGCGCCACCCGTTGACGTTGTCCGCCCGACAGTTGCGATGGGAAGCGGCCTTCGAGCCCGGACAGCTGAACGAGGTCGAGAAGCTCCATCACGCGGCGCTTGATCTCTGTTTCGTTCGGCTTGTTCTTCTTCCGCGCGCGCAGGCCGAAGGCGATATTGTCCATCACCTTCATGTGCTTGAAGAGCGCATAATGCTGGAACACGAAGCCGACACCACGATCCTGGATGCGCATCTGCGACGTGTCCTGGTCGTTGTAGTACACGGTTCCCGAATCCGGCATTTCGAGTCCGGCGATCGTGCGCAGCAGCGTCGTCTTTCCCGAGCCCGACGGCCCGAGCAGCGCAACAAGCTCACCCGAGCCGACCGTCAGCGACACGTCGTCGAGAGCGGCCATGCTGGCGTAGTGCTTGCTGATATGTTCGGCCCGAACCTGCATGAACTGACTCAGTGACGCCGCTGAGCGGCAAGTGAACCGGCGAAGCGCGCTTCCAGCATGGTCTTAACTGCTAGAGTGACGAGTGCGAGCATCGCAAGCAGCGAAGCAACGGCAAAGGCGGCCGCAGCCTTGTTGTCGTTATAGAGGATCTCGATATGCAAGGGCAGCGTGTTGGTCTGTCCACGGATGTGACCCGACACCACTGACACGGCGCCGAACTCACCCATCGCCCGCGCGTTGCAGAGCAGGACGCCGTAGAGCAGCCCCCACTTCACGTTGGGCAGCGTCACAAGGAAGAATGTCCGCCAGCCGCCGGCCCCCAGCGACACGGCCGCCTCCTCTTCGGACGAGCCCTGCTGCTGCATCAGCGGGATCAACTCGCGCGCGACGAACGGAAAGGTGATGAAGATGGTGGCGATCACGATGCCGGGAACAGCAAAGAGAACCTGTACCCCCATGTCCGCCAGCCACGGGCCGAGCACGCTGTTTGCCCCGAACAGCAGGACGAACACGAGACCCGAGACAACGGGCGAGACGGCAAACGGAAGGTCGATCAGCGTCAGCAGGAACGCCTTGCCCTTGAAATCGAACTTCGCGATCGCCCATGACGCAGCGACCCCGAACACCAGGTTCGCAGGAACGGCGATGGCGGCGACCAGCAGCGTGAGTTGCAGCGCCGACATCGTGTCCGGCATCGCCAGCGCATCGATATAGACGCCGAGCCCACGGCTGAACGCTTCGACGAACACGACCAGAAGCGGCGCGATCAGCATCAGCGCCAGAAACACCAGCGCCATCGCGATCAGCGCAAACCGCGTGCGCGGTCCCTCGCCAATCGCCTGGCGAGGCTTCCTGATCTTGCCCTTGGTCGCCGTCGCCTCAGTCATGGCCGAACCACTTCCGGCTCCAGGCCTGGAGCAGGTTGATCACGAACAGCATGGCGAACGAGATCACCAGCATGATGGTCGCAATCGCCGTCGCTCCTGCGTAATTGTGCTCTTCGAGCTTGATGACGATCAGCAAGGGCGCGATCTCGGACTGGAACGGCAGGTTGTTGGCGATGAAGATGACGGAGCCATATTCGCCCACCCCCCGCGCAAACGAAAGCGCAAAGCCGGTGAGAATGGCAGGCAGAAGCCCCGGCATGATCACCCGGGTCACTGTCCGCAACCGCCCTGCTCCAAGCGTCGCGGAGACTTCCTCCGTTTCACGATCAATTTCCTCCAGCACAGGCTGGACGGTGCGCACCACGAAAGGCAATCCCACGAAGATCAGCGCGACGACGACGCCAAGCGACGTAAAGCCCACCTTGACGCCAAACATCCCTTCGAGAACCGCGCCGAACGGACCGTTGGGCGCGTAGAGTGTCGCAAGCGCGATGCCGGCCACGGCCGTGGGCAGGGCGAACGGCAGGTCAACGGCGGCGTCAAGCCAGCGCCGTCCCGGAAAGCGGTAACGCACCAGGACCCAGGCGACGATCACGCCGAACACGGTGTTGACCACAGCCGCCAGGATCGCGGCGCCGAATGACAGCTGAAGCGAGGCGACAATTCGCGGATCAGTGGCGATCGCCCAGAATTCGGTCCAGCCGAGCGAGGCTGAACGAATGGCCAGCGCGGCCAGCGGGATGAGAACGATGAGCGACAGGTAGGCAAGCGTATAACCCAGGGCGAGGTTGAACCCGGGCAGTACGCTTCGCCGTCTCCAGCTTGTCCTTCGCGCCCCGTCCGGCGCCACTGACGTCATGAACTATCTCGCCGGCTGATAGATCTGGTCGAACAGTCCGCCAGCGTCGAAATGCTTCGGCTGCGCCTGATCCCAGCCGCCGAAGACCGGATCGTCAATGGTCAGCATCTCGATCTGCTTGAACCTGGCGATGTCCGCCGGATCGGCGGCCGCGCCATCGATCGGCCGGTAGAAGTGTTTAGCGACGATACGCTGTCCTTCAGGCGCGTAGAGATACCGGAGATAGGCTTCTGCGGCCTCGGCCTGACCCGGTTTCTTGGCGTTGCCCGGAACGACAGCAACTGGCGGCTCCGCCTTGATCGACAGTGATGGATAGACCAGTTCGAACGCGCCCTGCTCGAGTTCGGTGAGCGTGTAGTAGGCCTCGTTCTCCCAGGTGATAAGGACGTCGCCCGTGCCCTGGTTGGTGAAGGTCGTGGTCGCGCCACGCGCACCGGAATCGAGCTTTGCGACGTTCTTGTAGATCGAGGCCACGAAGTCACGGATCTTCGCTTCGTCGCCGCCGAACTGCCGCGAGGCGTAGCCCCAGGCGGCGAGGTAGTTCCACCGCGCGCCACCCGACGTCTTCGGGTTGGGCGTGACGACAGAAACACCCGGCTTCGCAAGATCGCTCCAGTCCTGGATCGCCTTCGGATTGCCCTTGCGCACCATGAACACGATCGTCGACGTGTAGGGCGAGGAATTGTCGGGAAGCTTGCTGCGCCAGTCGGCCGGGATCTTGCCGGACTCCTTCGCGATCACGTCGATGTCGTTCTGCAGCGCCAACGTCACGACCTGGGCGTCGATGCCGTCGATCACGGTCCGGGCCTGCTTGCCCGAGCCGCCATGCGACATGCTGATCTTCACGGTCTTGCCGTCCGGCGTCTTGTAGTTCGCCGCAAAGGCCGCGTTGAAGTCCTCATAGAGTTCGCGCGTCGGATCGTACGATACGTTGAGAAGCGTCACCTCGTTGGCATTTCCGCCACCGCAAGCGCCAAGCGCCAGCGCCGCGGCCAAGACGATCCATCCACCGCGCATGAGACTTCCTCCGTCCCCTTTACGCTAGTTGCTAAGTCGGGTTTGTCAAACCCGGACGGGCGCGGAAACTCAGGCGACCATCTCGCGCAGACGGATCGGCAGATCGGCTCCGATGGCGTCCGCAATCGTGGTGCGGTCGAGCACGGCGCGGGTTGCATCCGCAACCTGGGCGAACACCCGGCGCACCTCGCAGCTGGCCTCCTCGGCGCAGTCGTCGCAGCGCCGGTAGGCGATCTTGGACAGGCAGGGCAGCGGCGCGATCGGGCCATCGACAATGCGGAGCACTTCGCCGAAGGAAATCGTGTCGGCAGGCCGCAAAAGCCCATATCCACCAGCTTTTCCGCGCCGCGACGCCACCAGGCCATGATGCTTCAGGTCGAGCAGGATCTGCTCGAGAAACTTCTTCGGGATGTTCTCGCTCTCGGCGATGTCGCCAATGAAAACCGGCAGGCCCTGGGGCTTCTTGGCGAGAGCAACCAGGGCTCGAAGCGCGTACTTTGCCTTCTGGGAAATCATGCCGGAACGCTCAGCCTGCACAGGGACCGCCGCCCCGGCAGCCGGGACGACTCGCCGTGAATCTATATTGGGTCTGTAGAGTAAGTAAACGGACGCCTGTCCCCTACAGAATGGAGGGGGCTAACGTATGTGACATCACTGTGAGATATGCCCGGCTCACCCGCCGGCGACCTCTGGATAGGCGAATTGCACCGTTTCCCCACCCTTCTCCCGATGGCGACGCTGGCCGTCTTGATTGCCCCGGCGGCTCTAGCGCAGGGCGATCCGAAGGAATCCGGCACACCCAGGACCCTGGAGGCGGCTCTCGACCTGCCGGACAACGTCCGTGTCGAGGGCTCTATCCGTCCGCGCTACGAGGCGCTGGGCAATCCGTTCGTGGCAGGGCGGACGGAGGACGACGAGTTCCTCGGACTCCAGACCGAGCTCCGAGCCGAGTTCGATGTGGCCCCGGCGCTGACCATTGGCGGCGAGCTGCTCGATTCCCGCTTCATCGCCGGCAACGAAACCGGCGGCGCTGCATCCGAGATCGACACGCTGGAACCGGCCCAACTCTACCTTTCTTGGCGGCCCGACGATTTTCTTGCGGAGGGCGCGAGCCTCGACCTGACGGCCGGCCGCTTTACCATGGATGTCGGCTCCCGACGTCTGGTCGCGCGCGCCAACTATCGCAGCATTATGGTGTCGTTCGACGGCGTCCGTGCGATCTGGACGTCCGCTGACGATTTGAAGATCACCCTTGCCTACACCGCATCTGTCGGCCGCGCGCCGTCCGACGCCGCCTCAGCCATCGACAACAAGGTCGCGTTGAACCCAAGCCTAGACCAAACGCGTTTCGCGGTCGCCCACCTCGACGCGCCCCTTCCCTTCAGCATGAGGGGGGAGGTTTACCTGCTGGATCTGGACGAGGAGGACGGCCCGGAAGCCGCAACGCGTGACCGCGATCTCGCGACGCTTGGCGTGCGCCTGCATAAGGCGCCCGAAGACAACCAGTTCGACTTCGACCTCGAATACGCGCACCAATCCGGATCGGTGCATGCAACTGCGAGCGCGCTTGACACGACCTCGCTCGATCACACGGCTGAAATGGCGCATGCTGAAATCGGCTTCAGCTTCGACGCCGCGTGGTCGCCGCGCCTTGCGCTGCAGTACGATTTCGCCTCCGGCGATCGCTCGCCGACAGACGGTGACAACCAGCGTTTCGATCCGCCGTTCGGCGACCGCGCTTTCGAGTTTGGACCGACCAGCATCTTCGGCTTCATCTCGCGCAGCAATCTCTCCTCGCCGGGCATCCGGCTGGAGGTGAGACCCGACAGCGCCAGCGACGCCTACATCATGGCCCGTGATGTCGGCCTCGACTCAACAACCGACAGTCTCGCCAATTCCGGGGTGCGCGATGCAGCCGGATTGTCCGGCGATCATGCCGGACTGCAGATCGAGGGTCGCTACCGCCGCTGGCTGGTGAAGGATTCAGTTCGCCTGAGTCTGGGCGCGACAACTCTCCTGGCGGGTGACTTCCTCGAAGACGCCCCCAACGCCACGCGCCGGGGCGATCCGATCTACGGATATACGGAACTGACCTGGACGTTCTAGCCAGCTAGGCGTCCAGCCGGACCCCGTCGAAGCTGCGCCGCATCACCAGCTGATGCTCGACATGCGCCATCGACTCCAGCGCCTGCCCCAGCGTGTCCTTTATCGCGGAAATCGCCACGACCGCCTCGACGCGCGAGGCCATCCCGCTCCGACCCAGCTTCTCGGCCGTCTCGCAGGCGTCCCCGAGCGCCATCGCCCCGATCGAGCGCGCAGCGCCCTTGATACCATGCGCGGCGTCGGCCCATTGTTCGGCATCAGCCCCGGCGTCGAGCAGGCGCGACCAGAGTTCGGCCGACTGGCGGAATATCCCGAGCGCCTCGACCGCCAGGGCGGAGTCGCCGCTGGTCATCATCTCGAGTTGGGAAATATCGATCGCTTGCGTCATGGCCATCCGGCCTCTCCGTCGAGGCCTCCCCTGACCCCGAAAATCGCCTCAGCCCGGAAACATTCTGTTAATCGCGACTATCCTGGAGCGTCTCCGCCAGGCCGCGAACCGCCAATTCTGCGACGCCCGCCGAATTTTCGCCTTGAAGCGGCGCCAGATTGACGTGAGAGCCTCCGGGACAGGGGTGAGCCTGATGATCGAAGTGATAGTGAACGTCAGGGACGCCGTTTTCGCTGCTTTGGTGGCCTGGACGGGCGTCGGCGATGCAGAACCGCCAAAGCCGCACAAGGACCAGATGTCCCGCGGACAGCCCGCCTCCATCGAAAAACCCGTGCAACAACAAGCGCCAAAGGTCTACTAGGCGCTATTCAGGGCGCCGTCTGGCCAGCCCCGCTGATTCCGCCGCACGCCTGAGTCACACCCCTTTCCAATCTGGCGCCGCACCTGCACACTCCTGAAGCTGTGTGGGCCGGCCGGGTCGTGCTTGGCGAAATTATTGCCGGAGCCCACGCCGCGCCTGCTTGCTGGCGTGAGTTCGCCATAGTGACTGGGCAAAGCTGACATTCATGATGGACCCTCTCGATCGCCGCGTTAACATCCGGATCAGGGCGCAGCTGGAAACGGCGCGCACAGCCGGCGCGTGGATGCCATGGGCGGGCGCCGCCATCGCCGTCATGCTCTGGGGCGCGATCGCGATCTGGATGATCGCCACACTCGGGATCGAAGGCTTGATGAACCAGCCGCCGGCCATCCTGGCGGGTGGCGTTGGCGTCCTGCTCGCAACCGGCCTGACCCTGATCTGCGCCGGCGTGATGGCGCGCGAGGGGGCCCGCTCGTCGCAGGCCAACGCGATCGTCCTTACCTCCGCCCGACTCCTGCTTGAGCCCGCTGAATCCTCACGCGAGGAAGTTTCCAGCCTGGCCGAAGCCATCGCCCGCGAAACCCAGGCCATCAATCGCGCGCTGGGCGAAACCCGCAACCGGCTCGACGGACTGAAAGGCGATATCGAGGTCAGCGTTACCGCCGCCCTCAAGGCCGCCGAGATCGTCCGCGCCGACAGCGAGGTCCTCGTTCACAAGATGGGCTCGGAGCGGCAGGGCCTAGCCCAGCTGGCCGAGAACCTGCGCCACCAGTCCGACACGCTGGCCAAGGCGATCCCGCGCCACGCCCAGCTGATGGCCGACGCCACGCGCGCCGCCCAGGAACAGGTCCGCCAGGCCGACGCCACGCTCGACCAGCGCCTGCGCGACATGAACGAGACCGCCGGGCACCTCGCCCAACGCATCTCCCAGCTCGACACGATGGGCGCCGAAAGCCGCAAGCGCGCCCAGAATCTCGCCTCCGTGCTGATGCGCCTCGACGAACAGCTGGTGCAGTCGACCCGCATGGTCGAAGCTGCAACCAAAGCGGGCGAGCTTGCCGCCGCCGCAACCAAGTCGACCGCCGAAAGCCTGCGCGACACGGTGTCGGATGCGATCGGCTCGGCGCTCAAGGCGACTGAAACCATCAATTCCAAATCGGCACAGGCGTCCGACGACGCCCGACAGGCGATGACGCTGCTCAAGGAAGCCGGCCTGCAGGCCGAAGCGACCACCCGCGCCGCCACCCATGCCGCCCGCGCCCATGCGGACGAAACAGAACGGCGCATCAACCAGCTGTCGGACACGCTGTTCAAGACGGCGACCAAGGCCACCAACGCCGCCGAAAGCGGCCTCGAACGCGCGCGCGCGCGGATCGAGAAGGCCTCGCTGCTGATCGGCCGCATGAAGGAAGACAGCGAGACGTCCTCCGTCGATGACCTGATTCTCGCCCCCCTTGCGCCCGCCCCTGCTCCCGCTCCAGCGCCTGTCCCGGAGCCGGTCCTGCAGCTCCCGCCGGCGCCCGCGCCTTCACCCCTCTTTGCCAAACCGACAGCCGCCGCCGACGCCGCCTGGTTCAACCAGGAACCGCGGCCCGCTCCTGCGCCGCCCAAACCCGATCCGGCGGCCGACAGGGAATTGGTGCTCGATCGCCCCGTCTCCGCGCGCCAGGCCCCCGTTTACGATCCCTTCGCGGCAAGTGAATCCAAGCCCATCACAAGCTGGCGCGGCTTGCTGGGCGGCGTGGATGAGGTCTCCGCTCAAGTCGAAGAAACGTCGGCCGGCGCCATCATCGACCGCCTGGATCGCGGTGGGGTGCGCCTGCACGTGGTCAAGGCGTCGGATCTCCGGCGCATAGCCAATGCCGCGCACCAGGGCGAACGCCAGCGTCGCCGCGCCATCCGCGACACGGCCCCGAGCGAGATTCAGCGTGTGTCGCGCATGCTGGAAGCCGACCGCGACCTGCAGCACGCCGCCCGCAGCTTCGTCGCCGCCGAGGAACCGGACGCGCTGCGCGTGCTCTCGATGGCGGAACGGGCGCGCAAAGACGCTGCCCCACGCCTCTCGGCCTACCTGCTGCTCGATGCAGCGCTTGGCACGCAGGTCTGATCAGAAACGGCCGCTCGCCAGCGAAGGCTGTCTTGCCAGCCTCGAGCCCTTACTGGGGCACTGCCACGACATTGCTCGTGACGAACGCGGCAACATCGTCAGCCACCTGTTGCGCGGCCAGGGCAAGCACCGCAGCACGCGCGCGGGGCGCGCGATCCGACGGCGATCCTTCAGCCTTGAAGGACTCCTGCGCGACCATCCGGCGACTTGAGGAATCGACAAGGCTGACCTGGACCTCAACGCGCACCGGCGACGTGTCGCGGCCGGTCGAAAGATCGACGATGCGCCAGCGCACGTCAAAGTCCACATCGGCGCCGAGCGCTGCTGGCGCAGCGCGGCCCGGACCGCCTGCCTTGGTAAGCGCGTTGACCACCGCGCCCTGCAGCAGCGACGGCGCATTGTCGGACCAGCGGACGTCGTCGAGGAAGACCATCTCCTGGTCCTGTCGCACCGCGATGTCGGCGCCGGCGAAGGCGCGCGAGGCTTCCGGAGGATAAACTGCAACGTCGGCCAGCAGCGGCGATGTGGGCGCCGTGGCGCGCTCAGCCGGCAACGCAATCAGCGCAGAGGGAATGAAGGGCTCCGGCAGTACCGAGAGGCACCCTGCCAGGGCTGCAGTCGACGCCAGTGCGATGGCGAACAGGACAGGCTTGATCATCTAGCGCTCCACCGGCGAGGGCTGTTGATAGACGAACCGGCTGGGATCCTGTTCGATCTGGGCGAGCAGCTGTTGAAACCGGCCCATCACTGTCTGGAAGTCCGTCGCCGTATTGCCGACCTGCCTGAAGGCGCGAGCTGCAGCCGGCGTGATCTGTGTGTTGATCGTGCCGACTGTCTCGTTGACGCTGGCCATGGCGGCGCGTGCATCGTCAAGGACGGGATCGAGCTTGCGCAGCGCGTTCGAGGCTTCTGCGGACAGGCCCGACACGTCGTTGGTAACGGAGACCGCCGCCACGTCGAACGCCTTGGCGGCGGATTCGAGCGCGAGCGCCGCAGTGTTGATGTTCTTCATCGCCTTCGCGGCTTCATCGATGATGCCGTCATCCTGAGCGATCTTGGCAAGCGCCGTGTCGATGCTCGCAAGCGTCGATGTCAGGTGCAGGAGGTTTTCCTCCGACAGCGCCTCGTTGACCTTCTTGATCGTGTCGCCCGAGACGCTGAGCAGATCCTGTCCGCCGGAGAACAGCTCGTCCACCAGCGTCCGGCTCGTTGGAATCTGCGGGACTTCTCCGTTCACGGATTCAAGCAGCGGCGTCGCCGGATCGCCGGCGAGAATCTGGATGAAGGTCACGCCCGTGATGCCCTGGAAGTTGAGTTGCGCGACGCTGTCGGTGCGAACCGGCGTCTGCTGCTCGACACGGATGTGTGCAATCACGCGGTTGGGATCGAGACGATCGAGGCGGAGCGTCGTGACTTCACCGACCTTGATGCCGTTGAACCGGACCTCGCCGCCCTCGGACAGCCCGTTCACCGGACCGCTGAAAATCACGTCATAGTCCTTGTAGCTGCGGCTGAACGGGTTTCCCGCAATCCACAGCGTGAACAGCGCCAGCGCGCCGGTTGCAAGCAACACGAACGCCCCGATCAACACGTAGTTGGCCTTTGTTTCCATGGCCTATCTCACCGCAGCCCGGCCACGCGGGCCTGAAAAATATTCCTGGATCCACGGGTTGGGGTTCTGACGGACCTCATCAAGTGGACCAATTGCAAGCACCTTGCCGTCGCTCAGCACCGCGATCCGGTCGCAAGTCGCGGCCAGCGTGTCGAGGTCGTGCGTCACAAGGAATATAGTTAAGCCGAGCGACTGACTAAGCGAGCGAACCAGCTCGTCGAACTTAGCCGCACCGATCGGGTCCAGGCCGGCGGTCGGCTCGTCGAGGAAGAGAAGCTCCGGGTCCAGCGACAGGGCGCGGGCCAGCGCCGCACGCTTGCGCATGCCGCCCGAGAGATCGGCGGGGCGTTTCGGGGCTGCTTCCAGCTCCAGCCCCGCGAGGCGAATCTTGAGGTCAGCCAATTCGCGCATCAGCGCATCAGGTATCTTGGTATGCTCCACCATTGGCGCCATGACATTCTCGCGAACGGTCATGGTCGAGAAAAGCGCGCCATCCTGAAACATCACGCCCCATCGGCGCTCGATCTTCACTCGCTCCTCGCGCGAGAGCGTGTTCAGCGTCTGGCCGAACACTTCGATCTCGCCGGCGTTGGGCGTATGCAGGCCGACGATCGAACGCAGTAGCACGGACTTGCCCGTGCCCGACCCCCCGATGACGCCGAGGATCTCGCCCTTGCGCATGTCGAGATCAAGGCCCTCATGCACGGTCTTCGTGCCGAACCGGTTGACGAGACCGCGCACGCGAACAGCAATCTCGCCCTCGCCTTGCGGCCCGCTCCGAGTGCGCGTGATGGCTGCCTGATCGGTCATATGTTCAGCTGGTAATAGAGGATGGCGAACAGCGCATCGATCGCGATGACGAGGAAAATCGCCTGCACCACCGCGGACGTCGTGCGCCGCCCAAGCGAGACGACGTCTTCTTCCACCAGCATCCCCTGCCGGCATCCGACCATCGCAATCACAAGTGCAAACACCGGCGCTTTGATCATGCCAACCCAGAAATTCATCGGCACGATCACTTCCTGGAAGCGCGTGATGAACATCGCAGGCGATATATCCATGGCGCCCCACGCGGCCATCATGCCTCCGCCGATCCCGGCTATGGTCGCAGCGAAGGTGAGCAGCGGCGTCATGATGAGCAGCGCGATCAGGCGCGGCGCCACCAGCGCCTCCATCGGATCAAGGCCGATCGTCCGCATTGCGTCGATCTCCTGGCGCATCTTCATCGCGCCAATCTGAGCCGTGAATGCGCTGTCGGTGCGCCCGGCGAGCAGGATGGCGGTCAGCACTGCGCCGAACTCACGCATCATGCCGATGCCAACCAATTCGACAGTGAACACAGACGCGTTGAACATCGCCAGCAGGTTCGCGCCTATGAAAGCGATCACGAGGCCGATGAAGAACGACAGGAAGCAGACGATCGGCAGCGCGTCGAGCCCGACCTCCTCCATGATCGCGACGACGGAGCGGACGCGGATGCGGCGCGGGTTGGCCGCCAGCCGCGCAAGCGTCGCCATCGTCTCGCCGACGAACGAGAGAATCCCGAGCAATTCCTGCCAGGCGTTAACCGCTCCGCGGCCGGCACGATCCAGCAACGCAATAAATCCCGGCGGGCTGATGGGGTCAGGCGGGGCAGCAGGGCTGGCCTTGCGTACCTTTCCCATCAGGCGCTCGATCGTGGGATGGTCCCCGCGCATTTCGATCGGGTCGTCCACGCCTTCCAGCGCGCCAAATGCGCGATCGATCAGGTAGGCTCCCGACGTGTCGATCCGCTCAAGTTCGCTGACGTCCAGGATTGCGTTGGAGGAAACCTTGGTCGTCCGCAGTTTTTCTTCGACCGTTGCGACAGTCCACACGGTCCAGTCCCCGGCGACGAGAAGGACCTGCCTTCCGTCCGGCGCGGACTCCACCTGAAATCGTGTTGAATTGATCGCCATGCTTCAGACTTAAGGTACAAACATGTAGGAAACACCAAACTTGGCCATGTGCGACGCGGTTCGCGCGGAGGTTGCGGCCCCACGCGGGGAGCTCTCGCCTAAACTGCTGGCGTGTGGTGATGTTTACCTGCTCGAAAGGCCAAGGTTCCCACGGAGACTTGATGCGTGCACTGATCGTTGCAGCGGCGCTACTGGGTTTGTTGCTGGTCGCGGCGGGCGCCTCGGGCGGGCATGCGCTTGTTCCCTCGGAGGCGACGACCCGGTGGCACAGCGCCTTTGTCTATGGGTTTGCCCACACACTTGCAGCGGTGATCGCCGCCATCCTGCCATTCCGGAACCTGCTGCAGTATGCTGCGGGCTGGGCGTTTGTCCTGAGTGTTCCGATGTTCTCGGGGGTGCAGATCGGAAAGATCATGCTCGGCGGGATAGCAATGACGCCGACGTCGCTGGATGCGGTTAGCTTTCTGGTGCCGGTGGGCGGGGTGGCGTTCATCGCCGGCTGGCTGCTGCTTGGCCTGTCGGCGGCGGTCGCCCAGAAACAGGACTAGCTTCCGACGGGCTCGCCGGCCTGCCCCCTTGCGGCGGCAAGGTCGTCAGCGGTTTCACGCGCCTTCAGCAACACTTCATCCAGCGGCGCCAGTTCCAGCGAAATCTGGTACTCGGCTTCGGCCCTCTTGTTCGCCTGCGCTAGCGCGTCGGAGAACGAGTCACGCGCCTGCCGGGCATGGATCAGGGCGCCTTCGAACGCCGAGACATCGTCGCGCACCAGGTCGCCCGAAACGATCAGCCCCCGCGCCATGCCATCAAGCCGGGCAAGGCCGCGCGCAGCCATTGTCATGTCGTCCCTGACCCGGGCGACCACGACGGCCGGTGAGGACCGGTCCGCGCCGATCGTCCGCCAATAGGCGCCCTCGTCAGAGCGGTTGCCGCTGAACATGTCCGCTAGCGATGAGAGGCTCGCCTCGCCTGTCGCCAGTTTCTTGTTCCGCGTATCCTTGCTGAAGGCCTCGGACGCCCTGTGCAGCAGTGACTGCTCTTCGGTCAGCGAAACCTCCGCAGTGACCGGTTCGTAGACGGAGACCGTCGCACAGCCTGCGGCGCCAACCGACAGCGCGAGGCAAAAGACGACCGAACGTATTGTCTGCACCGAACCTGACCCGAAAAGTTCGCGGATTTGCTGATCTTTATAGATAGGTCGCACCAGAAGACAAACTCGCCTGCAACAGAAGATGTATTGGTTGACGCAAGGATGGCTGCCGGTAGATGAAACAACGATGAACGATGATCGCCCCCGCCGCAGTCTTTACCCGTCGGTCGAGCCCCGGCGCACCGGGCGGCTTGCAGTCAGCGGCATGCACGAACTCTACTGGGAGGAGAGCGGGCACCCGGACGGCATTCCGGTGGTCGCCTTGCATGGCGGACCGGGCGGCGGTTCCAGCCCGGAAATGCGCCGGTTCTTCGACCCGCGGCGGTATCGCATCATCCTGTTTGACCAGCGTGGCTGCGGCCGTTCCAGCCCGCACTCGGAACTCAAGGACAATACCACCTGGGACCTTGTCCGCGACATGGAAACGCTTCGGGCGCATCTCGCCGTCAAGAAGTGGGTGGTGTTCGGCGGTTCGTGGGGATCGACGCTCGCCCTCGCCTA
>CAIKXW010000017.1 GCA_903831485.1 uncultured Alphaproteobacteria bacterium
GACCGCATCTGGCGCTATGGCGCGGATCGGACTGCCGTGACGCTTGACGGGCTGGATGGCGCGAGCTGGCGGAAGCGCCGCCTCGTCATCGATAAGGCCATGACGGATACCGCAGCTGACATGACGCGGCTCGCGAAGGAGAACGCGAAACGGAAGGGCGTGAAGATCGAGCCCGATCCGGGCGCCTATGCGGATTTCGTCACGGGGTTTCCGTTCTCCGAAACGCCGGACCAGACGCGGGCGATCAACGCTGTCAGGGATGATCTCGCCTCTGGAAAGCCTATGGACCGGCTTGTCGTCGGCGATGTCGGCTATGGCAAGACAGAGGTTGCCCTGCGGGCGGCCGCCCTCGTTGCGCTGGCAGGCAAGCAGGTTGTGATTTCGGCGCCGACAACAGTACTGGTGCGGCAGCACTTTGAGACGTTCAAGCTGCGCTTCGAGCGGACAGGTCTGAAAGTCGCCTCTCTGTCACGCCTCTCGGACGCCGCGGATCGCAAGCGCGTAAAGGCGGGGCTGGCGGATGGATCGATCTCGGTCGTCGTCGGAACTGGCGCGGTGGCGTCCGAGAATGTCGAGTATGCCAAACTCGCGCTGGTCGTCATCGACGAGGAGCAGCGCTTCGGCGCAGCGGACAAGGCGAAGTTGCGTGACCTCGCCGGAGCGAGCGGCCATCTGCTGAGCCTCACCGCCACCCCGATTCCGCGCACCCTGCAGAACGCGCTGCTCGGTCTAAAGCAGATGTCGGTCATCGCGACGCCTCCCGCGCGACGTCAACCGATCCGCACGCTGTCAGGCACGTTCGACGAACACCAGGTGCGTACCGCGTTGTTGCGCGAGAAGGACAGGGGCGGGCAGAGCTTCGTCGTCGTGCCCCGCATCCAGGATATCGCGGCGATGGAAGCGACGCTGCAGCGGCTGACGCCGGACCTGGAGCTTCTGAAGGCGCACGGCGAGATGCCTGCCGCTGAGATCGACACATCCATGGTCCGCTTCGCAGGCGGGCTCGGCGATGTGTTGCTGGCAACCAATATCATCGAGGCCGGGCTCGACGTGCCCCGTGCGAACACGATGATCATCTGGCGTGCTGATCGCTTCGGTCTGGCCCAGCTACACCAGTTGCGTGGTCGCGTGGGGCGCGGCAACCGGCGCGGCCACATCCTGCTGACCACAGAGCCCGGAATATCGCTCACCGAAGCGACACGCAAGCGGTTGCGGACACTCGAATCGCTCGACCGGCTCGGCGCCGGTTTCGCGATCAGCGCGCGCGACCTCGACATCCGTGGCGCCGGCGACCTGGTCGGCGATGCGCAGAGCGGCCACATGAAGCTGATCGGCATCGATCTCTATCAGCACCTGCTGGAGCGCGCAGTGCGCGAGGCGCAGGGCGAAACGCTGGAGCGCTGGACGCCCGTGATCAACCTGGGCATCAACGGCCGCATTCCGGCAGACTGGATCCCGGAGGCGGACTCGCGGCTGTCGCTTTACCTGCGTCTGGCGCGCCTGACATCACGCCAAGAACAGAACGCCTTCGAGGAAGAACTGATCGACCGCTTCGGCGAAGAGCCCGAGGATGCGTCTATCCTGCTGCGCATCGCCAATGTGCGGACGCTGGCGCGGGTCGCACATATCGCGAAGGTCGATGGCGGGCCGACGGCGATCGCCTTCACGCCGCGGGTTGAGCCGACGAAGAAGGCGGTCGCCGAGGCGGGACTGGTGGCGCGCAACGGCCGTCTGATCCTGGAGGAGGCCATCCCGGGCCCTCCCGAGCGCCTCGCGCGCGTCGAAGAGGTGCTGGGCCAGCTTGCGGGCGGGCGAAAGCGGGCCTGATCCGGCCATTCATTGATTAACTTGGAACCACTTGCGGCCAGCGCGCGCGGGGGACCTATATCAATCCATCGAGGCGGGAAACGCCTGGGCTTGGAAGGTTCTGTTCATGACCGGCTATGCGGCGGAGGCGGCGGTGCGCAGCGAGTTACAAGGAACAGGAACGGACATGCTGACCAAGCCGATCACGCTCGGGAATCTGACGAACAAAATCCAGCAGATGTTCTTCCCCGACGAAGCCGACAGAGGCGCCTGAAGGGATTCAGACCTGCTCGGCGTTTTGGCGCATCCGCGCCAGCCTGATGCCGCCATCCATTGCGTCGGCCGCCGGATTGGTCAGGCGAGCAGCCGTGCTCTCGGGGATGTAGGGACGAATGAATTCGACCAGGCCACCGACAAGCGCCACGCGTGGCGCTCCACGATCCAGCACGGCTTCGGCAAGGCCGGCGATATGCACAGCTGCGTCCTGCAGGAGGTTGCTGGCGGCGGGCTCCCCGGCGGCCGCGTGCTTGATGACGATCGCTGCGAAGGCGGCATAGTCGGTGGCGTTGGCAGTCTCTGACCACCGGATGACGACGGCGGGATCGGACGAGAACCGTTCGAGGATTTCCTCAGCGAAAGCCGTCTGCTTTGCGCGCCCGTCGAGCGTGCGGAGCGAGTAGCGGATGGCATTAAGGCCGATATGCGCGCCGCTGCCTTCATCAGACACCGGGAAGCCATATCCGCCGACGCGGATGGTCTTGCCCTTATAGGTGATCCCGATGCTCCCGGTGCCGCACACGACAATCCCGCCTTCGTCGCCACCGAACGCGCCGAGCCACGCGAGATAGCCATCGCCCTCGAACCAGGCTTTGGCGAATGGATGCTGCCAGGACTCCAGCGCCTGACGTGCGCCGAGATGGCCCGTGCCCGCAAGGCCGATGCCTGCATAGGTCCGCGCGAGCGCGTCTTCGCCGAGGCCGGCCTGCGAAAGCGCCTGAGCCGTCGCCGCAAGGATCGACGCGCTGGCGGCCTGGATGCCGAAGCGCATGGTGGCGGGTCCGGAAACGCCTTCGCCCAGCGTGCGGCCATTGGGGCTCGCCAGCCGCGCGCGGCACCGCGTTCCGCCGCCATCCACGCCGAGGAAAAGCGTTTCCGTCATTGCGCCTGTCTATCGTGGTTCGCGCGCCATTCAATGCGCGACGTTTCCGTGAGATACCCCGCGCATGAGCACCGAAGATCTCAGCCCGCGCTATCTCGACCTCGACCGGCTTTCCGCCATCGAGCAGGTTGGTCTCCTGCACGAGAGTCAGGCTGAAGCCATCGCAGCAGTTCAGCCAGCCTTGCCCGCGATCGCAGCTGCCGTTGAGGCGGCGGCTCAACGGTTGAGACGGGGAGGCCGGCTGGTCTATTGTGGCGCCGGGACATCGGCGCGGATCGGGGTCCAGGACGGTGCGGAACTCCGGCCGACGTTCAGCTGGCCGGCGGACAAGGTAGCGTTCGCAATTGCGGGCGGCGAGAAGGCCCTGCTTCGTGCGGTTGAGAACGCCGAGGACTCAGGCGAGGACGGCGCCGACCAGATCGAAAAGCTCGGAGTCGGACCGGATGACGTGGTGCTGGGCATCGCGGCCAGCGGCAACACGCCTTTCACGGTGGCGGCTGTGGAGACAGCCCGCCGGCTGGGTGCGCTGACGATCGGGGTCGCAAACAATGCCGGGTCGAGGCTCCTCGCAGAATCCGAGCACCCCATCTTTGTCGACACCGGGCCCGAAGCTGTCGCTGGCTCAACACGCCTGAAGGCAGGCACGGCGCAGAAAATTGTGCTCAACCTGTTCTCGACCGCGGTGATGATCCAGCTGGGCCGGGTCTATGCCGGCCTGATGGTGGAGATGCAGCCCACAAACGCCAAGTTGCGGCAACGTGCCGAGCAGATGGTCGTGAAGCTGACCGGGTGCGACGCCGCCATCGCTGCGCACGCACTGGCGCGAAGCGGCGGCAAGGTGAAGCTCGCAGTTCTGGTCGTGGCTGGCGTTGACGTCGCCGGCGCTGAGACGCTGCTTGACCGGAGTGGCGGAAGCCTGCGCGCAGCACTCGCCACGGTGCGCGGCGACTAGGCAACCTCAGCGCCGCCGATCCATACCTTGTGAACAGTTAGCGCATCGCTGAAAAGCACGACATCCGCGCGGGCGCCGGGCGCAATCCGGCCATGACTCCCGCCGACACCGAGAAACGCGGACGGGCTCAGGCTTGCCATGCGCAAGGCCTCGTCCGCTGTTGCGTTCAACATGGTCGTCGCATTGCGCGTGGCCTCCGCCAGATCGAGGTGTGCCCCGGCCAGCGTACCGGCTTCCGTTCTGAGAGCGCCGCCTGACACCGCGATGCGCTCGCCGAACAGGGACATCGACGCGTCCTTTGCGCCCACCGTCGCCATGGCGTCGGAAACGAGCATGAGCTTGTCGGCCGACTTCGCTGCGAAGGCAGCCCTTGCAGACACAGGATGCACATGGATGCCGTCGAGAATGAGCCCCGCCCATGTCTGGCGCTCCGCCAGTGCAACGCCGACCACGCCGGGATTGCGTCCTTCGAGCGGGGGCATGCCGTTGAAGAGGTGGGTGAAGCCCGTGACGCCCGCCGCGATCAGCGCCTCGATGTCCGCGTGGTGCGCTGCTGTATGCCCGATGCTGACTGTAACGCCTGCGGCCGCCAATCTTCGAACATCATCCGGCGAGGCGTGCTCCGACGAGAGCGTCACGAGGACGGGAAACGGCCGCCTCTGCGCGACGAGGGCCAGATCTTCGGCATCCATCGCACGAAGATAGCGCTGCGGATGGACACCGCGACGCGGCTCGGAAAGCCAAGGCCCTTCGAGATGAAGGCCGAGCAGGCCGGGCATCCCCTCGCGAATGCCTTGGTTCACAGCGTCGATGGCGGCTGCAATCTTACCGCGCTCATCCGAAATCAGCGTCGCCATCAGGGCGGTGACGCCCAGCCGGGCGTGAGCCTGCGTGATCGTGCGCAGTGAATCGACCGTGGGCGCATCGTTGAACATTACGCCGCCGCCGCCATTGACCTGAATATCCACAAGCCCCGGCGCAAGCAGGCCTTCCAGTAACGTCGCACCGGGCTGGATGCCGGGCGATACGTGCGTGATCACGCCGCCTTCGATCTGCACGGTCGCGCCGACGAGCATCTCGGCGCCGGTGAACACGCGTGTGGCGGCGAGCTTCAGCACGTCAGCGGGTCTCCGTGATCTTGCTCAACATGGGCGGCCGATCCGGTGAGCGGCCACGGCGAAGCGCGGCGGCGTTCGCGAACAGGTAGAAGCGCGCGAGCATGGTGATCAGCTCAAGCACGGGTTCCTCGTCGGCCGTGGTGTGGACCCCGGGCAGGCCGGTGTCTGGAGAGATCAGCAGCACCGAAGCACCTTGTTGCAAGAGGTCGGCCGCGAGCGTCTTGAGCCCCGGGAACGCCGCATCGCGCTGGGCGAAGATGATCGCACGCAGCGACGGTCCTGCGAGCGCGTAGGGTCCATGGCGGATTTCTGCGGCGCTGATCGACTCCGCGTGAAGCCCGCTCGTCTCTTTCAGTTTGAGCGCAGCCTCCGCGGCGATGGCGAGCCCCGGTCCGCGCCCGACGACATAGACCGGGCCAGGGCCGTCGAGAAATCCATCGGCGGATGACCAGTCTGCGGCTATCGCTTTCTCCAGAACTGATGCAGCGCGGCCAAAGGCTGCGCTCATGCCCGACCCCGGGCGCCAATGGCCGACAAGGCCAAGCACCAGCGTCATCGCCGCGATGCATGACTTTGTTGCAGCGACGCTTGTCTCCGGCCCCGCCATCAGCGGCAGCGTGACATCAACGGCCGTTGTCAGCGGCGATGTGACATCGTTGACCATCGCGACGCGCAGTACGTCCGGGCCCGTGGCCGCGCGACAGAACTCGACGAGGTCAGGGCTGCGGCCCGATTGCGAAATGGCAAGCACCAGAGCCCTCTCAAGCTTCAGTTTCGCGCCATAGATCGAATGTACGGACGGGGCCACGGAAACGGTGGGCAGGTTGAGGCGCGTCTCGAACACGTATTTTGCCAGCAGCGCCGCAGCATCCGAACTCCCGCGCCCGGCGGCAAGGATCAGGCGAGGCTCGAGTGCGCGCAGCCGGGCGCCGAGGTCGGCAAGCTGTCCACTGCATGCGTCGGCCAGCCGCGCCGCGACAGCCGGGGCTTCTCGCGTCTCGCGCTCCATGAGTGTCATGTCGGTCATCTGACGAGAGAATGGACCAATCCGGGCAAGCCGACAAATCCTCGTCTGCGCGGCCCGCGCCGCTACAGTGAAAACTGTTCCCGGAGAATACGTTCGTCCAGGGCGTGTCCCTCGTCGAACAGCATGGTCATCGGCTTGGTGCGGTCCTCGCGGATGGTGACGTAGGCGACGTCGCGAACCTCCTGCGTGTCCGCGGACGCGGCAACCGGGCGGCGATCGGCCTCCAGCACTTCGATCTCGACGCGCGCGTCGGCGCTCACCAGCGCGCCGCGCCAGCGTCTTGGGCGGAAGGGCGAGATCGGGGTCAGCGCCATGACATTCGCGCCGATGGGCAGGATAGGGCCATGCGCCGAGAGGTTGTAGGCGGTCGAGCCGGCGGGCGTTGCGACAAGCGCGCCATCGGCTGAAAGTTCCGCCAGCCGTTCCTTGCCGTCGACCAGTATCCGCAGCTTGGCCGTCTGCGGGCTTTGCCGCAGCAACGAGACTTCGTTGATCGCGAGTTTGACCGCCGTGGAGCCGTCGACCCTCGTGGCGGTCATTTCGAGCGGATGGATGACCTGCTTGACAGCTGCGTTGAGGCGCTCGGGCAGGCCATGCTCAAGGTACTCGTTCATCAGGAAGCCGACCGTTCCGCGGTGCATGCCGTAAACAGGCAGGCGGTCCGAGAAGCGATCGCGGAGCGTGTCCAGCATCCAGCCATCGCCGCCCAGCGCCACGACGACCTCGGCCTTGTCCAGAGGCGCCTGCCCATACCGCCGCGTCATGGTTTCATGCGCGATCCGGGCTTCCGGTTTTTGCGAGGCCGCGAAATGTATTCTCAAGTCGGCACTCATGAAGCCTCCCGCTGGCCGGACACCTATAAGGCCGATTTGGGTCCGGCGACAGAATGACTTTTGCCCTGAAACGTTCTAGGTTTCGCGCCACAGGAGACATCACATGGCAGACGATCTGAGAGCCGTGAGCATCAAGGACCGGTGCAGCGCCGAGGAATGGCAGGCCCGGGTGGACCTGGCCGCCCTTTACCGCCTGGTCGCCCTCTACGGCTGGGACGACATGATCTTCACCCACATCTCGGCCCGGGTTCCGGGACCCGAGCACCACTTCCTGATCAATCCTTATGGCTATTTCTTCAACGAGATCACGGCATCATCGCTCGTGAAGATCGACCTCGACGGCAACATCGTCGAGCCGACCGAGTACATGATCAATCCGGCAGGCTTCACGATTCACTCCGCCATCCATGCCGCCCGCGAGGATGCGAAGTTCGTGCTGCACGTCCACACCGATGCGGGCGTTGCTGTCGCCTCGACGAAGGAAGGCCTGCTGCCGATCAGTCAGCATGCTTTGGTCGCGCTGCCGAACCTGGCCTACCACGACTATGAAGGCATCGCGCTGGACCTCGACGAGCGCGAGCGTCTGGTGGCCGACCTCGGCGACAAGAACGCCATGATGCTGTGGAACCATGGCACGCTGGCAGTCGGCGCGACGGCTGCGCAGTGCTGGACCCAGATCTTCTTTCTCGAGCGCGCCTGCCAAATCCAGGTGATGGCTTCGGCGCAGGGGCGCGAGCATCTGCGGTTGGCGCCAGATCATGCGATCGAGACAGTGAAGCAGCAGCAGGCGATGGCCTCCGGCATGGGCGCGATGCTGGCGTGGCCGGGCTGCCTGCGGAAACTGGATCGCGAGTCACCGGGTTACGACACCTAAGGGACACGGACGGGGGGACATGTTTTCAGGGGGCGCGCTGAGGCGCGGGGTTTTGCTTGCTGCTGCGGGCGGGGCGATCGCGCCGAATGCGCACGCCGGAGCGTGGACGCTTGCCGATGGCATGCAGAAATGGTTCGCGACGATCTCGCGCGAAGACGGCGATCTCGGACAGGCGTGGCGAACCGATGATTTCAGCGAACTGGGTCCCGGCGATGGCTGGGGCCTGACGGCGAGGTTCGAGAGCCAGATCAGGATTGGGGATTGATACGACGACCGGTCCGGCTTTCGTGTCGGTTTGCAGAAGGCGTTTGCGATCGGCGACCGCGGGTCTATCTCCATTGCGGCGTCGGTTCTTGCCGGTGCGTCGCTTGATAACTCGGATTGCATCGGCGAAGGGCTTGAGGCGCGGGCGGCCATGGGACCTCATTCAATGCGTGGGGCCGCGAGGGGGTCGTGAACCGCGAAGCAGGCCAGAGATTACGCGGCGGATGTGACCGATCGGAACTCAAGTTTTGCAGCGGCTATGAATTTGCGCCCTCGTGGATGCTTGGGTTCAAGTCGTGGAGCGAAGTTGGGGCGGAAACCGGCAGCGCGAAGGCCGAAATCACGCGGGGGCTACGACTTCGATATCGTTTCAGTTGCAGTTGGATCGCGCGAGGAAATCTCGGGCAATTTCGATGAAAAGGGCTGGATACTGGTGGCCAGCAGCGCGTTTTGAAGGACCTCGCCATTGTCGGCTTTGAAGGCTTGCCGACATACAGTCGTTTGTTAACATTCCTAACGAAGGGTGGGAATCTTTCGCGCGAGGGCGCAAGCGGCGCATCAACGGGTGGGACATGGCCAAACAGAAGCCCATCGAAGTCATCACGCCCCCCAATGTCCTGAAAACCAAAGTTGGCGGCCCCTTGCCGGCGCTCGACCAGAAGGCCATCGCCCGCGCCGAAGCTGCGCTGGAGAGGATGTCCTCCCAGTTTGCCGAATGGATCAAGGAAGAACTCGAGCGATTGCTGGAGGCATGGGCCGCCTATGAAGCGGCGCCTGGAACACCGGCTTCACGAAACGAACTTCATCGGCGCGCCCACGACCTCAAGGGCCTCGCGCCGACTTATGGCTATCCGCTGGTTGGCCGGATCTGCGCTTCGCTGTGCAAGCTGACGGGCGACGAGCATGGCGAGATACACGCGCCGGA
>CAIKXW010000018.1 GCA_903831485.1 uncultured Alphaproteobacteria bacterium
AATATTTCGTCAGCTGCGGCAGATGAGTCGGTTGACGGTTCGCCTCTAAGGGAGAAAAACTCTCCTCTGTAGCGAGTAACCTTCCTTCGTTTGGACATCGTTCTGCGGCTCCGGGGCTGGAGCCGTCGGAGAAGCCGTGTGTCCGATCAGAAAAGGAAGGCATCGCCAGAGCAGGGTAGATGAGGGGCCATGATCAGCAAGCAATCCACGACACGTTTTTCGGCCAATGGCGGCGGCGGAGCCTCGCGCGGCAGGGAGCCGTTCGCCAGCGAGACCGGCGCGCCGGCGCGCGCTTCTGCGCCCGCGGGTCGTGAAGCCTATGCCGGTCGCGAAGGCGACCAGATCCCCGTCATCTGGGCCGACGTGCGCGCCGCGCTGCGCCGCCGCCTTGGCGAGGTGAAGTTCGAATCCTGGCTGGCGAAGCTCGAGCTCGTCGCCGAAGTGAATGGCGAGGTGCTGCTCTCCGCCGCCAGCGAGCACGAGCGCACGCGCGTCGAGGCCGATTTCGGCCACTTCATCCAGCAGGCGTGGGACCAGGCCGACCGCGATGGCCGCCGCGTTCGCATCGAGGCGCGCGAGCGCATCTCAAACGACGTGATGGCGCTTGCCCGCCCGAACGAGGTCGTCGCCGAAGAAGTGTTCGACGCGCCCGTCGATGAGGATGCTCTTCCCGCCATCGCGGGCGAGGACGATCAGACCCTCGAGAACTTCATGGTGGGCGATTCTAACCGCGTCGCCTTTGGCCTTGCCCGCCGTCTCGCCATGGGCGCCAGCGTTTCCGCCCACGTCGTCACGATCGTCGGCCCGCATGGCGTTGGCAAGACGCACCTCCTGCGCGGCATCGAAGGCGCGCTGCGCGCCGCGAAAGGCGAGGGCAGCGTCCTCTACATGAGCTCGGAAGACTTCCTCCACGCCTTCATCGACGGCGTGAAGCGGAAGGACACGTCGGACCTGCGCACCATGTTCCGCCGCGCCCGCGTCGTCCTGCTCGACGATTTCCAGTTCATCTGCGCCAAGCCCGGCACGCTGGTCGAGTTCTTCTCCCACATGCGCGCCATCGTCGCGAATGGCGGCGTGGTGGTGCTTGCCGCCGACCAGACGCCCGCCCTGATCGACCAGCTCGACGAGCGGATGCGTGACGAGATCCATGGCGGCGTGATCGCCCAGATGGAACTGCCCGAGCGCAACCTCCGCCGCGAAATCCTCCGCGCCCGCGCGGACGCGGTGTCCATCGCCGCCGCCGCCATCGACAGCGAGTTCCAGCTGACCGAAGAGTGGATCGATCTTCTTGCTGATCGTCTGCCCGCGTCCGGCCGCGCGCTCTGCGGCGCCGTGCGCAACGTCTATTGCGGGACCGTGCTGGCCGGAAAGCCGGTCGACCGCGCCGCCGTCGAGAAGTCGATCCAGCTGCAGATGGGCGGCGCGCCGTCCAAGGCGCCGCGCATCGACACGATCAAGGACGTCACCGCCCGCGCCTATGGCGTCACCAAGGCCGAGCTTGAAAGCCCGTGCCGCAAGCGCCAGTACGCGCTGCCCCGGCAGTATGCGATGTATCTCAGCCGCCAGATGACCAAATGTTCCTACCCGCAGATCGGCAGGATGTTCGGGGATCGGGATCACACGACGGTTTTGTTCGCCTATCGCAAGATTGCGGCGATGGTCGCCTCGAACGGGTCGATGGCCGAAGAGCTGCGCCAGCTCGAACAGCGCATCATGGCCGACCCGCGCAACACGCGCTGAGCGCCCACTTTTCCCTGAAAACAGGGGAGGGTATGTGAATAGCTTGCGAAAGCCCCTGTCAGGGCCTTCCCGCACGCGCCAATCTGGCTAATCTTCCGGCCCGCCCTCATCCGGCGGGCCGAACCTTTTCGGCGAACCACCGGGCGCTCCACGAGCTTTTCTCAAGGGCTGCCTCCTGTCAGGGACTGGACGTATGAAACTGACCATCGACCGCAATGCGCTGATGCGGGCGCTGTCCCACGTCCAGGCCGTGGTCGAGCGGCGGAACACGATTCCGATCCTGTCCAACATCCTGATGCAGGCCGAAGGCGACCGTCTGATGCTCACCGCCACCGACCTCGACATCGAGGCGACGGACGCGGCCGAAGCCAATGTGAAAAAGGCCGGCGCCGTCACCGCCCCGGCCCAGACGCTTTTTGACGTCGTCCGCAAACTGCCGGAGGGCTCCGAAGTCGCGCTCGACCTCGCCGACGGCCGCCTCTCCATCTCCGCCGGCCGCTCCAAGTTCGCCCTGCCGACACTGCCCGCCGCCGATTTCCAGACCATGGCCAAGGAAGCCGCGCCGGTGAAATTCGAGATCGCGGCTGCCGAACTGCGCCGCCTGATCGACAAGACGCGCTTTGCGATCTCGACCGAGGAGACGCGTTACTACCTGAACGGCATCTACCTGCACCACGCCAAGGGCGCGAAGGGCAATGTGCTGCGCGCCGTCGCCACCGACGGGCATCGCCTCGCGCTGGCCGAAGGCGAAGCGCCGAAAGGTTCATCCGGCCTCAAGGGCGTGATCGTGCCGCGCAAGGCCGTCGCCGAAGCGCGCCGGCTTCTTGATGACGCGCCCGAGATCGTCACCATCGAGGCCTCGGACTCCAAGATCGTCTTCCGCATCGGCGAGGCCGTGCTGACGTCCAAGCTGATCGACGGCTCCTTCCCGGACTATCAGCGCGTCATTCCGAAAGACAACAACCGGATCATGGTCGTGCCGACCAAGTTGTTCAAGGACGCGGTCGATCGCGTCGCCACTGTGTCCGCCGAACGCTCGCGCTCCGTGAAGCTGTCGCTGTCGGCCGGCAGGCTGATGCTCGCCGTCACGCACTCGGAATCAGGTCACGGCGCCGAAGACATCGAGGCGGAGTACGACAGCGAGCCGATGGAGATCGGCTTCAACGCCAAATATCTCCTTGATGTCGCAGGCCAGATCGAAAGCGAGGAGACACGCATCGAGTTCAACGACGCCGCCTCTCCCGCCCGCGTCATCGACGCCAAGGACGCCGGCGCCGAATACGTCCTGATGCCGCTGCGTGTGTAGGCTGGCATACCGTAGGGCGGGGCCTATCTCGCCATGATGGACGTCGCTGATCCTCGCCGCCCCCACGTCCGCCTCACGCGGCTGGGCCTGCGCGATTATCGCAACTATGCCGCGCTCGACCTGCGCCTCGATGGCCGCCATGTCTGCCTGTTCGGGCAGAACGGCTCGGGCAAGACCAACCTGCTTGAAGCCGTCTCGATGCTGTCGCCGGGGCGCGGCCTGCGCGGCGCCGAGTTCGGCGATCTCGTACGCCAGACGCCGGGGGGCGAGGTCGCGCACGGCTGGGCCATCTCCACTGATGTGCG
>CAIKXW010000019.1 GCA_903831485.1 uncultured Alphaproteobacteria bacterium
CCGAGGATGCCCATCGCGAACACCTCGCCACCAAGGCGGAACGTCAGGAACTGCTCGTCCTCGTTTCCTTCCGTGGCCTCGAAGTCATCGTCATCGACATCCGCCTGTACCAACGCATTCCTGGACATCGATCTGGCCTCCTAGAAACGCACGAAGTTGGCTTCGTCGTTGCCGCCCGAATCGCCAGCGTCACCGCTATAGCTGGTGACCGGCGGAGAACTCATCCTGCGTCGTGCAGGCTTCTCGTCCGGCCGTGCGATGCGATCGATCTGCTGCGAGATCCCGTGGGATTCCACGCGGAAGAATGCGATTGCCTGCTGCAGCTGCTGCGCCTGGCCACTCAGCTCCTCCGCCGTCGCCGCCAGTTCCTCGGAGGCCGAGGCGTTCTGCTGCGTGGAGCGGTTCAACTCGTTGATCGCCGTGTTGATCTGCGACAGGCCCGCCGATTGCTCGCCCGATGCCGCTGCGATCTCCTGCACCGGGTCCGAGGTCTTCTGGATCGCCGGGACGATCGTGTTCAGCAGATCACCCGCGCGCTCGGCCAGCGACACGCTGTCGCCCGCCACACCACCGATCTCCTGCGCCGCCACCTAGTGTCCTGAGTTAGAAGTTCATTGAACTATCTCGTTGTAGCTTTGTCTTCTTGTTCGTGTCGAGCAAAGCGGAGCAGCAACGGTGCGAGTGACCGGGAGACCAAAGGCCGAACTGATCCTGACTGCGGCAGAGCGCGCGGAGCTGGAGGCACTGACGAGGCGTCGCAAGAGTGCGCAGGCGCTCGCCCTGCGGGCGCGCATCGTTCTGGCCTGTGCGGCGGGCGCGACGAATCTGGAGGTTGCGGCGCGTCTTGGGGTGACGAAGCAGATGGTCGGCAAGTGGCGCAGCCGGTTCGTGACACAACGTCTGGACGGACTTCTCGACGCTCCGCGGTCGGGCGCGCCGCGCTCGATCGCTGACGAGCAGGTCAATGCCGTGATTGCGAAGACGCTCGAGACGATGCCTCGCAATGCCACGCACTGGAGCACGCGGCGCATGGCCAGGGAGGTCGGCATGTCGCAGACCGCGATTGCACGTATCTGGCGCGCGTTCGGTCTGCAGCCCCATCGCGAGGAGACCTTCAAGCTCTCGACCGACCCGATGTTCGTTGACAAGGTGCGCGACATCGTCGGGCTGTACATGGCGCCGCCGGTCAACGCGATGGTGCTCTGTGTGGACGAGAAGTCGCAGATCCAGGCGCTCGATCGCACGCAGCCGGTGCTGCCGCTGGCCCCGGGGATCCCGGCTCGTCGGACCCATGACTACATGCGCCATGGCACGACGACGCTGTTCGCCGCATTGGACATCGCAACCGGCCGAGTCATCGGGAAGACCCAGGCGCGTCACCGCAGTCGCGAGTTCCTGAAGTTCCTGGCGACGATCGAAGCCAACGTGCCGGCCGATCTCGACATTCATCTGGTCATGGACAACTACGGCACGCACAAGACCGGTCCCGTGAAGGCATGGCTGGCGCGGCGTCCACGCTTCCACGTGCATTTCACGCCCACATCCGCTTCCTGGATCAACCAGGTCGAGCGCTGGTTCGCGACGCTGACCGAGAACTACATCCGCCGCGGAACGCATCGCTCGACGCGCGAACTGGAGCGCGCAATTCGCGCATACATCGAAGACAACAACGTCGACCCGAAGCCCTTCGCGTGGACAAAGTCCGCCGACGACATCCTCGCCAGCATCAAACGATTTTGTCTCCGAATTTCTAACTCAGGACACTAGAAGAAAGTGATTTCGTCGTCACTACCGGCGTTGACCGCCGCGACATGACGACCGCTCGAGTGGTTCGCAACTTCCTCCGCCGTGGAGTAGGTGCGCGCGAGAGTGTCGAGCACCGACGTGATCTCCTCGGGGCCGAGGCCCTGCGCGTGTGCGAGCGCCGCCTGCAGGTTGTGCAGGCTGTCGATGATGTGCGAGAGCAGCTGGCCAACGCGGTCCTGGAACTGGAACTGCACCAGTGCCTCGCCCACGTCTACCTTGATGGTGGTGTGCTCGTCGCGCAGCCGGTTCGCGGTGTCTGCGAGGCGATGCGTGACGCTGTCGAATTCGCTCAGCACCACGCTGATGCGTTCCTGGGACTTGCGCACGGATTCGCTGTCGCGCTCCGCAGACTGTTCCACGGTGGACACGGCCGTGTGGATGGCCTCGCTGATCACGGCCGCCTTCTGGCTGATGCGCTTGCCGGTTTCACCGGAGCGCGCAGAGAGCGTGCGCACTTCATCGGCCACCACCGCGAAACCGCGGCCGTATTCACCTGCGCGTGCGGCCTCGATGGCGGCGTTGAGTGCAAGCAGGTTCGTCTGGTCCGCGATGCTCGCCACTTCGGCTGCCATCGCCGTGAGCTCATCGGTGAAAGTGCCCAGCGTGCGGATGTGCGAGAGCACCGTGGACTTGTCCTCAAGCGCGGCCTGCAGCGCCTGCGCCACG
>CAIKXW010000020.1 GCA_903831485.1 uncultured Alphaproteobacteria bacterium
CGAGGCGATCGAGATCGATCCGTGCGCGTTTGCCGGGAAGGGCGGCGCGCTGATTGATGCAACCGCTGATGGGCTTCGGCTGGCGCCTGCCAAGCGGCAGGAGAACCGGATGTGGACGCAGCCGCTTTATGCGCCTGTGCCGAAGGCTGCATCAAGGAAGTAAGGAAGATCCGCCGGCCTCGCAGGCAGCCCCCTCCGTCAAGCTTCGTGTGCCACCTCCCCCGCCTGCTTCGCAGTCGAGGGAGGACGCTGCGCCGTCGAAGGCGGAAGCAGCTCAGTGATAGCGGCGTACGAGGGCGACGAGTTTGCCCTGGATCTTGACGTGGTCGGGGCCGAAGATCTGCGTACCGAAGGCGGGGTTGGCCGCTTCGAGGGCGATGGAACCGCCCTTCTTGCGGAAGCGCTTCAGCGTGGCGGTCTCGTCATTGATCAGTGCCACGACGATATCGCCCGACTGGGCCGTTTCGGTCTTCTTGAGGATGACCACGTCGCCATCGAGAATGCCGGCGTTGATCATGCTCTCGCCCTGAACCTCGAGCGCGTAGTGGGTGTCAGGGTCCAACCCATCGTCAGGAGCGGCGACGCGGCGGGTTTCATGCTCGATGGCGTCGATCGCCGTACCGGCGGCGATGCGGCCCATGACGGGGATCATCGCGCCGCGCGGCATGGCGGACTTCCGCGAACCATTAGTAGAAGAGGAGGCGCTGCCTTCGACCACGCTGGGGCGGAAGGGCGTGCGGCCGGCCTGCATCGGGATAACGCTCTCGGGCAGCTTAAGCACCTCCAGCGCGCGGGCGCGGTGGGCGAGGCGGCGGAGGAAGCCGCGCTCTTCCAGAGCTGTGATGAGGCGGTGGATGCCGGACTTCGAGGCCAGGTCCAGCGCTTCCTTCATTTCGTCGAAGGAGGGAGATACGCCGGTCTCCTTGATGCGGTCGTTGATGAACAGCAGCAGTTCACGCTGTTTCTTGGTGAGCATAACTGTCCACGAGCCTCTAACTGTTTGAGTCGCAGATAGTTCTACTATCGTTCACGCTTTGGGTCAATTCGGTCCGGGCGTGTGGTTAACGGGAAGCTACCAGCGCGCGGACGGATTCAGCGGCGTTTTCGGCGCGCATCAGGCTTTCGCCGACGAGGAACCCGCGGGCGCCGCAGGCGCGGAGGCGGGCGATGTCGGCGGGGGTCTTCACGCCGCTCTCCGAGATGAGGATGCGGCCTGAGGCTGGCCAGTCGGGCACCAGGTCGGCGAGGCGTTCGGTGACGGCGAGGTCTGTCGCCATCCGGCGGAGGTCGCGGTTGTTCACGCCGATGAGGGCTGAGGGCAGGCCGAGGGCGCGGATCAGTTCGGCTTCGTCGTGGGCTTCGATCAGGACCGACATGCCGTACTGGTCTGCGGCGGCGTGGAGTTCTCGGGCGAGGGTGTCGTCGGCCGCAGACATGATGATCAGGATGGCGTCGGCGCCGGCGGCGCGGGCTTCGACGATCTGGATCGGGTCGATCATGAAATCCTTGCGGAGCACGGGCAGGTGGATGGCGGCGCGGACGCTGATCATGTCGTCGAGCGAGCCGCCAAAGCTGGGGCCGTCTGTGAGGACGGAGATGCAGGCGGCGCCGCCGGTCTCGTAGTCGCGGGCGACGGCCACCTGGTCGCGGCCGGGGGAGATGTCGCCGGCGGAGGGGCTCTTGCGCTTGACCTCGCAGATGAGGGCGTTGCCGTCGGCCCGGGCGATGCGGAGCAGGGCGTCGGCGAATCCGCGCGGGCGGTCGGCGGCGTTTGCGTCGGCCTCGAGCGAGGACAGCGAGCGGTTGCGTTTGAGCGCTGCGACTTCGCCGTGCTTGTAGTCGATGATCTTCTGGAGGCGGTCCGGGAGCTCAGCCATTGCTTGCTCGCTTCAGCGCTTCGAGCGTTGCGGCGGCGCGGCCGTCAGCGATCGCTGCGCGCGCCTGGGCGATGCCGTCGACGAGCGTGGTGGCAAGGCCGGCGACGAGGATGGCAGCGCCAGCGTTGACGGCGACGAGATCAGCGAAGGGGCCAGGTTCGTTGGCGAGGACGCACTTCAGGGCTTCGGCGTTTTCGGCGGGCGTCGAGCCGCGCAGATGTTCGAGCTTTGCGCGCTTCACGCCCATACGTTCGGGCGTCAGGTCCTGCATGCGGATCTTTCCGTCCTTCACCTCGGCGACCAGCGTCGCGCCGGTGGTCGATATCTCATCCATGCCATCGACGCCGTGGACGACCATGGCGCGCTCAGCGCCCAGGGTGAGCAGCGCGTCCGCGAAGACGCCGACCCATTCCGGAGCGAACACGCCGAGGACCTGTCGCTTGACGCCGGCCGGGTTGGCGAGCGGGCCCATCATGTTAAAGATGGTGCGCAGGCCGAGTGCGGCGCGAACCGGTGCGACGTGCTTCATGGCGGCGTGATGCGCAGGCGCGAACATGAAGGCGACGTGGGCGTCGCGGAAGCTGGCCTGGAGCTGGTCGTCTGTCGGCGAGAGGTTCACGCCGAGAACCTCGAGCACGTCCGCGGAGCCGGCCTTGCTGCGCGAGCGGTTGCCGTGTTTGGCGACGATTGCGCCTGCGCTCGCGGCGACGATGGCGACGGCGGTGGACGTGTTGAGCGATGTCCAGGCGAGGCCGCCTGTGCCGCAGGTGTCGATGGCGCCTTCGGGCGCCACAACTGTGCGAGCGCGCGCGCGCATCACGCGGGCGCCGGCGACGATGTCTTCGGAGGTCTCGCCACGGATCCTCAGGCTCACGAGGAAGGCCGAGATCAGCGCCGGATCGCCCTCGCCCGCGAGGATCGCCTCGAATGCGGCGGTCATTTCCTCCTGGTTGGGGCGGCGCCCGTCTTCGACCAGCAAGCCGACAGCCTTGCGGAGTGCTTCGCTCACCGGAGGCCCGCCTTCTTCAGGAAGTTGGCGAGCATCACCTTGCCGTACTTCGAGCCGATCGATTCCGGGTGGAACTGAACGCCGTAGACAGGGCGGGTGACGTGGCTGACGGCCATGATCTCGCCGTCGGCGGTTTCGGCGTCGACGCTGAGCACGTTGGGCATGCCGCTGCGGCGGATAGCGAGCGAGTGGTAGCGGACGGCTTCGAAATGTTCGGGCACGCCGGCGAAGAGATCGCCGCCGAGGACTTTCACGTCCCAGACCTTGCCGTGGACGATGTCTTTCGCGCCTTCGACGACGCCGCCCATTGACTGTCCCAGCGCCTGATGGCCGAGGCAGACGCCAAGGATGGGAAGGTCATCGGGCGCGGTCTTGATGAGCTCAAGGCAGATGCCGGCTTCGTTCGGCGTGCAGGGGCCGGGCGAGAGCACGATGGCGTCGGCGCCTTTTGCGAGTACTTCTTTAACAGTGAGCGCGTCGTTGCGGACGACCTCGACGTGAACGTCCGGCGAGATGTCCTGTAGATAGTGGACGAGATTGTACGTGAACGAGTCGTAGTTATCGATCAGGAGGACTTTCATCTGTTCCCCCGATCATACCGTGCCGCCTCTTCGGCCGCGCGGAACAGCGCGCTGGCCTTGTGGATGGTCTCCTGGAATTCGCTTTCGGGGTTGGAGTCGAACACCACGCCGCCACCAGCCTGGACGTGGATCTTGCCGCCCTTGAAGACCGCGGTGCGCAGGGCGATGCAGGTGTCCATGTCGCCGCCGGCGCCGAAATAGCCGACGCCGCCGGCGTAGACGCCGCGCGCGTGGGGCTCGAGCTCGGTGATGATTTCCATCGCGCGGATCTTTGGCGCGCCGGAGGTGGTGCCAGCCGGGAACCCTGCGGCGAGGGCGGAGACCATGTCTTCGCCGTCCTTCAGCACGCCCTGCACGTTCGAGACGATGTGCATGACGTGGCTGTAGCGCTCGATAGTGAAGCTCTCGGTGACCTCGACCGTGCCGCGCGCGGCGACGCGGCCGACATCGTTGCGGCCGAGGTCGAGCAGCATGAGGTGTTCGGCGCGCTCCTTGGGATCGGAGATCAGTTTCTGCGCGTTGGCTTCGTCCAGTTCTGGCGTCGCGCCGCGCGGCAGCGTGCCGGCGATGGGGCGGACAGTGACGACGCCCTTGCGGACGCGGACGAGGATTTCGGGGCTGGAGCCGGACACCTGGAAGTCGCCGAAGTTCACGTAGAACATGAAGGGCGAGGGATTCAGGCGGCGCAGGGCGCGATAGAAGGCAAAGGGCGAGCGTTCGAAGGGTGCGGAGAAGCGCTGGCTCGGGACGACCTGGAAGATGTCGCCGGCGTGGATATAGCTCTTGGCCTTCTCGACCATCTCCAGATAGCGCGCCTTGGTGGTGTTCGAGGCGAAGTTGATCTTCTCGACGGGCGCGTCGCTGGGCCGCGAGGGCGGCATGGGTTGGTCGAGGGTTTCCTCGATCCGGTCCAGCAGGTCGTTCGCAGCCTTTGCGCCGCTGCGGGCGGGGGCGGCAAGGATGATCTCCTGACGGACGCCGTCGAAGATCAGCACGACGCCGGGGCGCATCAGCATGGCTTCGGGCACGCCGTTGGGATCAGGCTTCGGTTCAGGCAGGCGTTCGACGTGGCGGACCATGTCGTAGCCGAGATAGCCGAACGCGCCGGCGGCCATGGGGGGCAGGCCGTCCATGCCATCGACCTTGCAGGCGTCGATAAAGCCGCGGAGCGCGGCCATGACGCCAGTGGATGTCTCAGTGGTTTCGCGGAAGTCGGCCGTGAGCGATGTCTCGGCCTTTCCGTCGCGCACGCGCCACCACAGATCGGGCGCCATGCCGATGAAGCTGTAGCGGCCGCGCGTTTCGCCGCCGACGACGCTTTCAAACAGCACGAGGCCTTGCGACATCGGGTTCAGCTTCAGCATCGCTGAAACCGGGGACTCCGTGTCGTCGACCCGCCGCCTGATTACGAGGGACGGACGGCCTTTCGTCATTGCGCTGGCGCATCCCCGCGCAGGCCG
>CAIKXW010000021.1 GCA_903831485.1 uncultured Alphaproteobacteria bacterium
ACTTAAACTCAACTTGAGTATAAGTAGGTTCTCATAAAACCGTCATTTCGTCGAGCAGATTCGTTGCGCCGCCATCGGTCAGCTGCGCGGAGTCTGAACACCCGACAGATGGCCTTGCCGGTGGGCTTCGCGACGGAAGCGGAAAAGCTCGGCGGGGCGGCCGCCGGTGGCCTGCGTGGTCTGGCCGAGACCGACGACGAGGCCGGACCGATCAAGGGAGCGGCGGAAGTTCTGTTTGTGCAGGCTGAGGCCGAGGATCGATTCCACGACCTTCTGCAATTCGAGCAGCGTGAAACTGTCGCGCATCAGTTCGAAGACGACTGGGCGGTATTTCAGCTTGCCGCGCAGCCGGCCGATCGCTGTGGCGAGGATGCGGCGGTGGTCGGAGATCATCGGCTCGCCAAGTGCGGACACCGGAAGCGTGGGCGGCTTGCGGCCGCTATCGCGCGTGGCTTCGGGCGCGAGGCCTGCTTCGTATAGAAGTTCGTAGCGTTCAAGCGTGCGTTCCTCGATCCAGGGCTGGCCGTCGAGACCGAAGGCCAGTTGCACGCGGGCGAGTTGCGTTGATGCCTGCTTGCCGCTCGCGTCGGACCAGGCGAGCAGGGCGGGGGCGAGCGCCTGGTCGATCAGTGCGGGTCGACCGGCGCGGTGATCTTCCCACGGAAAGAGGCGGTACCAGTCGCGCCAGACGGCGTCGAAAGCGGAGATGTCTGTACGCTCCGGCGTCAGGCCGAGATAGCCGACGGAGATCAGACGCGCGCCCGAGGGAGCGTCGCCTAGATCGGCCTGCGGCAGTTCGCGGCCGAGGTCGCCGAATGTGTAGAGCTGTTCGACATAGCCGGGCTCGAAGCCGGTCTGTGCGCGCACCCAGTCGCGCAGGCCGAGTTCGAATGTGCGGTGGCCTTTCGGGTCGAAGCGGCCGTGCGGCAGCCCGGCGGCGCCATCGGCGTGGCGGGTGGTGAGGGCGTAGGGCGCCTTGCCGTCGGCAGCCACGATCACGGCTGACAGGCCAACGGCAATCGGCGTGGTCATCGCGGTCCGCCGAAGATGGACGGAATCGAGAAGGTTTGCGCCTCGTCGGAAACGGCGCCGCGGCCGATGGCCTCCACGGCCTTCGACATCCGGCCACCACGGCCGAGCAGGGCGTCGGCGTAGCCGACCAGCCTCGGGTTCGGCGAGGCGGTTGGCGATGCAGAACGGATCGCGAGCGCGATCTCTTCTTCATCCGCGTTCGGATTGTGGACGCACGCCGTGATGAAGGCGCTGGCGGTTGAGCGTGAGATGCCGGCCCAGCAGTGGATCAGCATGGGGTCGGCGCGATCCCAGCCTTCCACGAAGCGGATTACGCGCTCGGCGTCTGACACTGCGGGGGCGCGCCATTCGCCAATGTCTGCCGTGATATCGTGGATCGGCACCTGCAAGTGCAGGTCCGGGGCGAGCCCGTCGAATACCGGGAATGTGTCGTACGGGCTCAAAAGGCTGACGATGCGCGACGGGCGCAGTTCTTGGGCCAGCTTGGGCGCGGCGGCGAGGGAGCAGATCCAGATTGTCATGAGCGGAGCTTAGGGCGGGTCGGC
Source organism: uncultured Alphaproteobacteria bacterium (assembly GCA_903831485.1). The sequence continues at coordinate 1,578 of CAIKXW010000021.1, forward strand.
GACAAACGGAAATCGGTTCAGCCGCAATGTGCACCACCGCCGAATTGAGGACGTTTCTACTGGCCTTCCATCTCCCCCTGCAGCGCCGCGAACCGCCTCAGGAACAGAGCCTGCGCATCGATCGGGGACATTGGCGTCATCTCTGGCGCAGGACCCGGGGGCGGGGCGCCGAAGAAATCCAGCGCTTCGTCGATGTCGAAGCCGGCGAGGCGGGTGGCCTCATAAAAGGCGGCTGACTGGTCGGCCTGCTTGATGCGGGCTTTCAGGCCTGCGGAAATCTTCGCTGGCAGGCCGAACCGCAGGCGGATGGCGGATTCAAGCCGGGCCTCGAACTGGCGGTAGTCGACGCCGAGCGCATTCTTGAAGGGCGAGATCATGTCGCCGATCACATACTCTGGCGCATCGTGCAGCAGCGCGCCGAGCAGTTGGTCCGGGCCGGCATCCGGCCACATCTGCTGGACCAGCGATTCCACCAGAACAGAGTGTTGCGCGACAGAGAAGGCGTGGTCGCCTTTCGTCTGGCCGTTCCAGCGGGCGACGCGCGCGAGTCCGTGGGCGATATCCTCGATCTCGATGTCCAGCGGCGAGGGGTCGAGCAGGTCCAGCCGGCGGCCGGACAGCATGCGCTGCCATGCGCGTGGAGCGGGCGGCTCCTTGCCGTTGCGAGGGTTGCTGCGCGAGCCTGTCGTCATGGCGATGTCGTGCCATCGAATTTGTTCCGGCGGCAAGCGGAACTGCGGAATCGGAACCACGTTGGATTATGTGCAGAATGCGTCGCGACCTGCGACCCGCGGGCCGAACGGCTCCAAAAAACTTCTCGAAAAGCGCCGTGCTTACCAGAGCGAAAGCTTTGCGAGAGGCTTCGTTAATTCGCTTGCTCTAAGTTCACCGGAAGTCGCGGGAGAACAACGAGACATGTGGGAGTTGATGGTGGAAGCGGCGCAGAATCCTGCGCTGCACTGGGCGGTCATTGCGGTCGCCGTATTGGCCTGGATTCTGAAGGTCCTGAGTTCGGGCGACGGGGCCCTGATGGGCGACATGTATCACGACGAATTGGACACCTGATGCGGAGGGAAGGGTCACTGGCCCTTCTCCCATGTCTGACGTGTCCGAAAGACGCCGGCAAAGGCGCGGGGTGGTGGAGGAGGGGCGGCTTTTCAGCCGCCCTTCTGATTCAGGGCTACCGGTGACCGGCTTGGGCCGAGGCTTGGCCAATCGCTGCTCCGGGTCCATACAGCGCCAGACTTTGCGGAGCTGGCGATGGCCGAGACATTCGACCTGATCATCAAGGGCGGCACGGTCGCAACACCGGGCGGGATAGGCGTAACCGACATTGCGGTGAGCGGCGGCCGGGTGGTCGGGATCGGGTCATTCGAAGCGACCCAGGCGGGCGACGTTTTCGAGGCGCATGGCCTCCACGTGCTGCCCGGCGTCATCGACACGCAGGTCCATTTCCGTGAGCCTGGGCTGGAGTGGAAGGAAGACCTCGAGACCGGCTCCCGTTCTGCGGCGCTTGGCGGCGTCACGGCGGTCTTTGAGATGCCGAACACCGATCCGTCCACGACGTCGCCGGAGATGATACTCGACAAGCTCGCCCGTGCGAAAGGCCGGATGCACACCGACCACGCCTTCTATGCCGGCGCGACGCACGACAACACGGACGTGCTCCACGAGATGGAGATGATGGCCGGCGTGTGCGGCGTCAAGGTGTTCATGGGCGCAAGCACGGGGCAGCTGCTGGTCGAGGATGATGAGGGCGTGGAGCGTGTGCTGAACGCGATCACACGCCGTGCGGCCTTCCATTCCGAGGATGAGTACAGGCTCGCCGACCGCCGGAAGCTGGCGCGGCAGGGCGACTGGACCTCACACTATGAAGTGCGCGACGCGGAGGCCGCGATCTCGTCGACACGGCGCCTGCTGCGCCTTGCGCGCAAGACGGGCAAGCGGATCCACGTCCTGCATGTGACGACTGGCGAAGAGATGGAGTTGCTCGCAGCCAACAAGGATATCGCGACGGTTGAAGTGACGCCGCAGCACCTGACTCTTGTTGGTCCGGACGACTATATTCGTCTCAAGGGCTATGCGCAGATGAACCCTCCGGTGCGGGACGCGGCCCAGCGCGCGGCGCTGTGGAAGGCTCTGAACCAGGGCATTCCCGACCTGATCGGATCGGACCACGCACCGCACACGAAGGAAGAAAAGTCGCGACCCTATCCGGCCTCGCCCTCGGGCATGCCGGGCGTGCAGACCATTGTGCCGGTGATGCTGACACATGTGGCTGACGGCAAGATGAGCCTTGAGCGCTTCATCGAGCTGACCAGTGCGGGACCGCAACGCGTGTTCGGAATTGCGAACAAGGGCCGTATCGCCCAAGGCTATGACGCCGACTTCACAATCGTCGACATGAAGGCGCGCAAGACCATCACGCATGAATGGTCGGCCTCGCGCTGTGCCTGGACGCCGTTCGACGGCATGGAGGCGAAGGCCTGGCCGATGGCGACATTCGTGCGCGGGACGATGGTGATGTGCGATGGCGTGATCGTCGCGCCGGGGCGTGGCGAGGCGGTACGTTTCGTCGAGACGCTGGCGCACGCCTGATGCACGAGCATCGCAGGGGACTTAACCGGGCGCTTTTCTGGCTCTATTCCGGGCATGGCCGCTGGCCGAACGTATTCCGATGGTCGATGCTTGCCTTCGACCTTGTCTCGATCGTCCTGTTCCTCTTTCACCCGTCGATTTCCTGGCGCGGCGAAGACCGGCTGACCGACGGCGTATGGGTCGTGATCGATGTGTTCATCGCAGCCATAATCACACTCGACCTTGCGGCGCGTTTTTACATCGAGCGCTACAAGACGCGGTTCTTCCTGCGTATCACCAACCTTGCCGATCTCATCGTCGCAGCCACGCTGCTGATTCCCTTCGTCGCGCAGAACCTGGTCTTCCTGCGTGTGTTCCGCGTTGTACGCCTGGTGCGCGCGTTTGAGTTCATCGACAGGCAGAATGTCGTGTCGAAATGGCTGAACTACAACTCGTTCGTCGTGTCGAAGGTCGTCAACCTGATCGTCTTCGTCTTCATTGTGACGGCGTTCGTTTATGTCGACCAGCACGGGCAGAACGACAAGATTCAGAATTATCTCGACGCGCTCTACTTCACCGTGACGACCCTGACGACGACCGGTTTTGGCGACATCACCATGCAGGGTACGACGGGGCGATGGCTGTCCGTCATCATGATGGTGCTGGGCGTATCTCTGTTCCTGCAGCTGATCCGCGCCATCGCCATCGGCGACAAGATCCGTCACGACTGCCCCGCCTGCACGCTTGCGATGCATGAACGCGACGCCGCCCACTGCAAGCGCTGTGGTGCAAATCTGTTCCCCGAGGGTGAGGCAAGGCCGACCGCCTAAGTCTGTGGCGGACTTGCCATGACGCCGGCTGCCGATAGGGTCCCCGCGCATGATGGGAGGCGGACATGACGGACCTTCAACGCACGGTGACGGGCGCCGAAGCGATTATCGGATCGCTGGCGGATTGCGGTGTCGCCGCGTGCTTCGCCAACCCCGGCACCAGCGAGATGCATCTCGTGACGGCGCTGGATCGCGAGCCGCGGATCAGGAGCGTGCTGTGCCTGTTTGAGGGCGTGGCGACGGGGGCGGCGGATGGCTATGCGCGGATGGCGGGCGTGCCGGCGCTGACGCTTCTGCATCTCGGGCCGGGCTATCTCAATGGCGGGGCGAACATCCACAATGGCCGGCGGGCGTTCGTGCCGATGATCAACCTGATCGGCGATCATGCCGTGACGCACCGCCAGTATGATGCGCCGCTGGCGTCGGACATTGCTGCGCTCGCCGCGCCCAACTCGCGCTGGCTGAAGTCGGTGGACCTCGTCGAGGATGCTGGCGCGCTGGCGGTCGAGGCGTTTGAAGCCAGCTACGGTCCGCCACCGGGTCCGGTGTCGCTGATCATGCCTGCGGATGTGGCGTGGACAGGTGGGGCGAGTCGGGCATCCGGCGGCGCGCGCGCCGGGCTGAAGACGGCGGACGATGAGGTGGTCGAGAAGGCTGGGCGCGCAATCACCAAGGCGAAGCGGCCGGCAATGCTGGTAAATGGAACGGTGCTGCATGCCGGCGGGGCCGAGACGCTGCGGCGGATCGAGGCGCAGGGCGTTCGCGTCATCACCGACACGTTCATGGCGCGCCATGTTCGCGGCGGCGGGCTCTACGATGCAGCGCGGCTGCCTTACTTCGCTGAGATGGCGGTGGAGACGCTGGCGGATGTGGACCTGCTCTTGATCGCAGGCACAAAACCGCCGGTTGCGTTCTTTGCCTATCCCAACACGCCGGGGGCGTTCACGCCGGAGGGGGCGCGGACGATCAGCCTGGGCGGGCCCGAGACAGACAGCCAGGACGCCGTCGCGCGGCTGGCCGACTGGCTCGATGCGCCGGTGGCGCCGCGCGCGCAGAACTGGGCGCGCCCGGCGCCAGGGTCGGGAGACAAGTTCAATCCGCACACGATCGGTCTGTCGCTCGCGCACTACCTGCCGGAGGATGCGCTGATTTCGGATGACGGCGTCACGTCGAGCCTGCCGATCTATCAGGCGATGGCGGCTGGCGCGCGCCATGAATGGCTCGGTCACACCGGGGGTGCGATCGGGCAGGGCATGCCGGTGGCCGTGGGCGCAGCCATTGCGCGGCCAGACCTGAAGACCGTCTGCCTCGCGGGTGACGGGGCAGGCATGTACACCGTGCAGTCACTGTGGACGATGGCGCGCGAGAAGCTCGACGTTCTGACCATCGTGTTCGTCAACAACGCCTATCGCATTCTCAAGATCGAACTCGCGCGCACAGGCGCCGGCAATCCGGGGCCGGCTGCCAACAGCATGCTGAGTCTTGGCAATCCGGAGATCGACTGGGTCAAGCTGAGCGAGAGCATGGGCGTGGGCGCCGAGGCCGTTGCGACCTGCGCCCAGTTCAACGATGCGCTTCAGCGCGCGGTGAACACGCGCGGACCGCGCCTGATCGCCTGCCTCATTCCTTGATGGCCGACTGGCGAGTGGCGAGAACGCGGGAGATCTCGCGCGAGAGAGCGGCGACGTCGACAGGCTTGCCCGAGACGCCTTCGAACCCCGCGCCGCGATAGGCGTCGAGGTCTTCGCGCGAAAGCTTGGCTGTAAGTGCGAGGCCCGGCGTTGTCCGGTTCAGGCCATCTGCGTCGCTGCGAATGGCGTTCAGTGTCTGCATCCCATCGAGGCCGGGCATCACGATGTCCATCAGGACGAGGTCGAAGCGCTGGATCGCACATACATCGAGCGCCTCCGCGCCGGATGCTGCAAGCGTGACGGCAAAGCCCAGCTGGCCGAGAAGCAGCTCCGCGATGCGGCGGTTCTTGTCGTTGTCGTCGACGCAGAGGACATGCAGCCCGTCCCATGCAGCGGCCGTTGAGTCGGCCAGCCTGGCCTCAGCCGGCAGCCCGCCTGCGCGATCGAGTGTCAGCGCGAGCCGGAAATGCGCGCCGCCGCCCTGTGACGGCTCGAGCGTGAGATCGCCGCCCATCATGCGCGCAAGGCGCCGCGAGATGAAAAGGCCAAGCCCGGCGCCACCGAGGCTGGCCGAGCCGGGCGCCTGTTCGAACGCGGTGAAGATGCTCTCAGCGGCGTCTTCAGGCACGCCGGTGCCCGTATCGATCACGCTGACGGTGACGCCGATGCGTCCATCCGCCGTGTCCTTCGTCGAGACCATCAACCTGATCGCGCCTTCGTCGGTGAACTTGATGGCGTTCGAGATGAGATTGCCGACAATCTGCCGGACCCGGCCGGCATCGACCATGAGGGGCGCATCGTCTGCGCCGCTGACGTCGATGCTGAGCGCGACGCCCTTGTCGGAGGCCTGCGGTCCCCAGAAGTCCAGCGTGCGCCGCACGAGGGCCACGATGTCGGTCGGCGACGTCGTGATTTCAAGCTTGCCTGCGTCGATCCGTGAAACGTCCAGCAGGTCGTTGACGATGGCGAGCAGGCCGCGCCCCGCCTCGTCGATCAGGCTGAGCATCTCCTGGCTTTCGCGCTCATCGAGCCCGCGCTTCAGCAGTTCGACCGACCCGAGGATGGCGTTGAGGGGCGTGCGCACTTCATGGCCCATCACGGCGATGAAATCCGACTTCGCCTTGTTGGCGGCTCTTGCCTGGTCGCGTCCGGTGCGGAGCGCTTCCTCGGCGACCTTGATGAAGTTGATGTCCTGGAGCGAACCTGAGATGCGCATCGTGCCGTCGGGATTCTCGCTGTCACGCGCCCGCGCCGAGAACCAGCGATAGCCGCGGGACTTCGTCAGGAGCCGGAAATCCACGCGGATGCGGGTGCCGCGCGCGCGCCCGGTCGCGAAGGCGTCCCTCAAGGTCTGGACGTCGTCCGTGTGGATGAATCTGTGGACGTCGACGAGGATCGCGCTGAACTCGGCGCCCGAATAGCCGGTCACGGCCTGGAAGCTTTCCGAAACATCGAAGCGCGGCACGTCAACCTCGGGTACATCCCAGAGCCCGACGCGCGCCGCCTCCAGCGCGACACCGGCGCGTGCGGCGCT
>CAIKXW010000022.1 GCA_903831485.1 uncultured Alphaproteobacteria bacterium
CCTTTGAGATCCTTTGCCGGGACATCGACGACCTTGCCGATGAACTTGACGCCGTTGACGTCTTCCGGACCGGAGGCTGCGCCGCCGCCGCCCATGGCGAGCTTCTTGCGCGCGTCTGCGAGCTCGGCCTCGAGCCGCTTGCGCTCACTCGAGAGCGCGGCGACCCGTGCGGGCGCATCGGCGATGGGGGCCTTGAACTGGTCGGCGATCTCGCGCGCGATGTTGACGCGCGCCTTGAGGAAGTCGAGCGCAGCGGCGCCGGTTACGCCCTCGATACGGCGCACGCCTTGGGCGACGCCGCCTTCGGAGGTGATGACGAACACTGCGATGTCGCCTGTCCGCGCGACATGCGTGCCGCCGCAGAGTTCGACCGAGTACGGTGCGTTGGCTTCGGACACGGAGTTGCCGAGGCGCAGCACGCGCACTTCATCGCCGTATTTCTCGCCGAAGAGCGCCATCGCGCCCGCCTCGATCGCCTTGTCCGGCGCCATGACACGGATTTCAGCGGGGGCGTTCTGGCGGATGACGGCGTTCACTTCGGCCTCGACGATCTCGACGTCCTCGCGTGTCATCGGCGCGGTGTGGGAGAAGTCGAAGCGGAAATAGTCAGCTTCGACGAGCGAACCCTTCTGCGTGACGTGCTTGCCGAGGCGGTTGCGCAAGGCGGCATGCAGCAGGTGGGTGGCCGAATGGTTGGCGCGGATCTTGGCGCGGCGCATGCGGTCGATCTTGAGCTCGGCCACGTCGCCGACCTTTGCCGAGCCGGAGACGAGTTCGCCCACATGGGAGAACACATCGCTGGCGCGTTTCTGCATGTCGTCGACGCGGAAGCGGGCGCCGTTGGGGAAGAAGATTTCGCCCTTGTCGCCAGACTGGCCGCCGCTTTCGGCGTAGAAGGGCGTCTGGTCGAATACGAGTTCGGCCTTGTCGCCCTGATTGAGCGCATTTACACGCCTGCCGCCGACCAGCGCGGTGACGAGGCGGCCCGAGGTTTCCTCCGCTTCGTAGCCCTGGAAGTTGGTGGCGCCGGAAGCGTCGCGAACCGCGAACCAGACCTCGCCTGCGCCTTCGCCGGCCGCGAATTTCGAATGCTCCTGGCTGCGTGAGCGCTGCTCGTCCATCGCGACATTGAAGCCGGCCTCGTCGACCGTCATGCCGCGCGCGCGGAGCACGTCCTGCGTGAGGTCGAGCGGGAAGCCGAACGTGTCGTAGAGCTTGAAGGCGACATCGCCCGCGAGGACGCCGTCCTTGCCGGGCTTCGCGGTGGCCTCGTCCAGCAGGGCGAGGCCGCGGCCGAGCGTGCGCTGGAAGCTCTGCTCTTCCTGCTGGAAGGCGCTTTCGATTGCGGGCTGGGCGCGGATGAGATCGGGATAGGCCTCGCCCATCTCTTGTGACAGCGCGCCCACGAGATTGAACATATTGGGTTCTCGGGTGCCGAGGATGTGCGCGTGGCGCATGGCGCGGCGCATGATGCGGCGAAGCACATAGCCCCTGCCCTCGTTCGAGGGCGAGACGCCATCGGCGATGAGGAAGCAGGCCGAGCGCAGGTGATCCGCGATGACGCGGAAGGAGGCGGTCTGCTCGCCCTGCGCCTTCACCTTGTAGAGCTCTTCGCCGGCCGCGATGAGATTGACGAACAGGTCGGTCTCGAAGACGGAGTCGACGCCCTGCATGATGGCCGAGATGCGCTCGAGACCCATGCCGGTGTCGATGGACGGCTTGGGCAGGGAGATGCGCGGGCGGCCGTCGTTGAACTGCTCATACTGCATGAAGACGAGGTTCCAGAATTCAAGGAACCGGTCGCCATCCTGTTCGGGAGAGCCAGGTGGGCCGCCCCAGATGTGGTCGCCGCGATCGATGAAGATTTCCGAGCAGGGGCCGCAGGGGCCGGTGTCGCCCATCATCCAGAAGTTATCGTTCGTCGGAATGCGGATGATCCGCGAATCCGGCAGGCCGGCGATCTTCTTCCAGAGGCCGTGCGCCTCATCGTCATCGTGGTAGACTGTGACGAGGAGTTTGTCCTTGGGCAGGTCGAAGTCGCGCGTGACCAGGGTCCACGCATGCTCGATCGCCAACTCCTTGAAATAGTCGCCGAACGAAAAATTGCCCAGCATCTCGAAGAAGGTCAGGTGGCGCGCGGTGTAGCCGACATTATCGAGGTCGTTGTGCTTGCCGCCGGCGCGGACGCATTTCTGCGAGGTCGCGGCGCGCGGCGCGAAGGGCTTCTCGGCGCCGGTGAAGATGTTCTTGAACTGCACCATGCCGGCATTGGTGAACAGCAAGGTGTTGTCACCCTGCGGGACGAGCGAGGA
>CAIKXW010000023.1 GCA_903831485.1 uncultured Alphaproteobacteria bacterium
GATCTGGCTGGTTGCGATCGCCCCAATTTGCTCGCCTCCCAGCACTTCCAGTTGCGATGAGGTCAGACCCGACAATTGCGCACCGCTCAACGCCGCCACCTGCGTCGTCGTCAGTGCCGCAGCTTCCTCGGTGGACAGCGCTGCCATGTGGCTGGCCCCCAGCAGCTTGAACTGCGCCGGCGTCAGCTGGGCAATCTGCGTCGCGTCCAGCGTCGCGAACTGCGTGCTGCTCAGGGAAGCCAGCTCTGCCGGGAGCAGGGCGCCGAGCTGGTCCGCATTTAGGCTGGCTAACTGCGTCTCACTGAAGCCCCTGACCTGCGACGTCGTGAGCGCCGTGAACTGTGTGATCGACAGCGCGTCCCATTGCGTCGTGGCCAGGCCGCCGATCGCTGCTGCGCTGAGGCCGGTCACCTGAGCGGTCGTCAGCGCGCTGATCTGCGTCGTCGAGAAGCCTCGCACCTGCGCCGCGCTGAGTGAAGCAAGCTGGGCGACTGACAACGCGCCCTCCTGTTGGGTGGTCAGGCTTTGCAGCTGTGCCGATGAGAAGCCCTTGACCTGAATGGCGGTTAGGCCCGCGATCTGTGTCGGCGTCAGCGCACCGAGTTGTTGAACAGTCAGGTTGCCCAATGCGTCCGGCGAGAATCCGCGCACCTGGTTGACCGACATGCCGCCGATCTGAGTCGTCGTGAGCGCCGCCAGCTGCGTGGTCGACAGTGCGGCAAAATCGCCGGCCTCAAGCCCGCGAATCTGTGCAACCGACAAGACGGCGATGTCTTCGGCGTCGAACGCAGTGAACTGTGCTGACGACAACGCAAACAGCTGCGCCGCGCTGAAACTCATGTGGCTGGGCGACAGCGCCGCCAGCTGGGCGCGCGACAGCGCGGTCACTTGGCGGGTGGACAGGCTGGCCAGCTGGGCGCCGCTGAACTGCGTGATCTGCGTTGTGGTGATCGCCTGCGTCTGCGTCGATGAAAGCGCTGCGATGTCCGTCCGCGTCAGGCTCTCGATTGTCGCCTGTGACATCGCCGCGATCTGCGCGGAACTGTAAGAGGCGATGAACGAAACCACGCGACCCGGCAGCCTTTCCCATCGACCGCCAAGACGGTCTGAGACCTGCGCCACGCTTGCGCGCGCGCACGTGAGGGGAGGAGCAAGAACCGCGCCGCGTCGTTAACCAATGAAAGTCTCGTAAAAACAGATAGATAGAGATGCGCGGTTAAGCGATGCTAGGCGCATTCTGCCCACCTCGAGCCAAGCTTGCCGGGCAGAAACGCCGGATCATGGAGGTGGCGTCAGGGCGTGAACCTGGCAGGCGTCCAGACAGGCGCGCCCGCCGCCCCGGCTTGCACTTGGCCGTGAACGCCAACCGCAGTTCTTTGCGTCGACGTCAGCAGGGCGATCGTCTCCGCATCGCTAGCTGGCGCGCTCGCCATCACGCGGCCTCCATCCGGCGCGCGGGCGATGATGATCGCGTCGATCGGCGCTCCATCGCGGGCATAGCGCACCGTGTACGTTTCGATCACCGCTGGACCGGCATACCCCTCGCGCAATGGCGGCGTCGGCCCTCGCGCCGCATCCGCAACGCCCTGCACGGAATAGTCCGTCGCCATCGGCGTGGGAGCGAGCGCCGTGCTCAGCACCAGCGCATGGTGCTTGTTCACATATCCTCCCTGTCCGTAAAGCAGCCCGAGTTCGCCCGTATGTGCACGCAGCGCACGCACCATCGCGGCAATCGCATGGCTCATGTAATTGTTCAGCGGACCGCCGAAGAAAGTCAGTCCGCCCGCGACAGTCGGAGGATGCAGCCCGGGATCAAGACCCAGCGTCCTCAGCGCCATCTTCGGAACCACGGGAAAGCAGCTGTAAAGTTCGAGATGGCGGAAGCGCCCCGCGTCCCCCCCGGCAATCGCAACAGACCTCTCCAGCACCGCCGTCTGCGCTGTTGAGTGGTCGTAGCGGTCACGATGGAGATAGTCTTCGGGCTCCACGGCGTTGGCGCCGCCCCAGATGTGGATCAGCTTCTCTTCCGCAATCCCCACCTCTCTCGCGCGTGCAAGGCTCATGACGACGACCGCCGCCGACTGATTCACGGCCGGGTTCGCCACCATCAGCTTGGGGTAGGGCCAGTTGATCAGCCGGTTGTCTGCGTTCACCGTCCCGATCGCCTCTGCATCTGGGGCAGAGCGTATCCACGCATATGGATTGTCTGCGGCCACCGCGGCATAGCGCGCCCAGAGTTCTGCGGATTCCCACATCCCCTGCGCCGGTGTCTGCCCCCACGCCGCCTGCGCCGCGACCTCGTAGAAGGGATAGACCTGCGCAGGGTTCATCACGCCAAGCTGTTTGGCGATCGGGCTCATCGCAAAGCGGCTGGAGGGAAAGCGAACCGTTTCTTCTTTCGATGCTGCCGGCGTCCATGGCGGCGCTACACCCGACTTCTCGGCCTGCCCGCGCGCATGGCTCGCTTCGCCGCCGACAATCGCCGCGACCAGGTCTTCACCCATGGCGATCCGTTTTGCGGCCTCGTGCACAAGCCGCACAGGCGTCTCGCCGCCCATGCTGGCATTCACCGCCTCCGCCGGAGCGATGCCCAGCTTCTGCGCCAGCAACGTCACAGGGTCATTGTAGGGCCAGCTCACCAGACCGATCAGGCTCAGCAAGCCGACACGGTCGAGCAGGCGGACGCCAGCGTCCGCTTCGCACCCCTTCAGCGCCTCGACCATAAGATCGACCGGCTCGCGCGCCTCGTCGAGACGTTTCGGCCTGTCGATATACTCGCCGACCGCGGCAATGACCGGAATTGCACGTGCGCTATTCACCGTCATCGAGGACCAGTCTCCAGAGTCGCGTGCACGCCAATCCGCGCCGCCTGCCTTGACCGTAGGAAATTCACGCGCCTTGCGCCAGTTTCCGTCACGATAAGCGACAGCATGTCATTTTCATCTGCTCACCTGCCGGTTGGCAAACGCGC
>CAIKXW010000024.1 GCA_903831485.1 uncultured Alphaproteobacteria bacterium
GACGAATTTCTTCTGGCGTCCGGAGATCGCCATGCCCAGCACCCAGCGCGGAAGGCCGAAACCGGCGGCGAACGCCATGCCAACCGGCACCAGCACCATCGGCCACTCGTTGAACCCCGCGCCGAAGAACATGAGCCCGCCGACTGTGACCGTCGACACCGCGGAGAAGATCCAGAACATCGGCACTGTGATCTTGAGGCCGGACTGCTTGATCTTGTCCTCGATGGAGCGACCGGCAACGCGGCTCTTCCGTGTCGCTTCCTCCCGGTCGCGCAGCGCCTTGGTGGCATTTTCCATCTGCTTGCGACGCGCCGTCAGGGCCGTGTCGCCCTTAGCACCGCGCACGCCTTCGCTGATCGACTTCATGCGCTTGGATTGCTTGCCGCGGCCGCTTCCACCGCCCGCGAAGGCGAAGCCGAGAGCGGTGATCGCCACAAAAGCGAGGCCCGCAATCGCGTATGTCAGCAATTCAGGCGTCATTTACCACCCTCCTCCAGCGCGTCGAGCGCACGGGCGAGCTCACCTTCCATGTTGAAATACTTGGCGCGCTCCCAAAAGCGCGGACGGCCGATGCCGGTGCCGCGGTGCGTGCCCTTCAACTTTCCGTCCTTGTCCTCGCCGTCGATCTCGTAGCGCATCACGTCCTGCGTCACGATCACATCACCTTCGAGGCCCATGACCTCTGTGATCGACACGATCTTGCGCGAGCCATCGCGCAGACGCGAGGCCTGAATCACGATGTCGATCGATCCGACGATCATCTCGCGGATCGTACGCTGGGGGAGCGTGAAGCCGCCCATCGTGATCATCGATTCCAGGCGCGAGAGACCCTCGCGCGGAGTGTTGGCGTGCAGCGTGCCCATCGAGCCGTCGTGGCCCGTGTTCATCGCCTGCAGGAGATCGAACGCTTCGGGTCCGCGCACCTCGCCGACGATGATCCGGTCAGGGCGCATACGCAGGCAGTTCTTGACGAGGTCGGTCATGGTCACGCGACCCTGCCCTTCCAGGTTCGGCGGACGCGTCTCGAGGCGAACGACGTGCGGCTGCTGCAGCTGAAGTTCGGCCGCGTCCTCGCAGGTGATCACGCGCTCGCCCGGCGCGATGAAAGCCGTCAACGTGTTCAGCAGCGTGGTCTTGCCCGAACCCGTACCGCCGGAGATCAGTGTGTTGCAGCGGCATGCGCCGATGATCCGCAGGAGCTCAGCCCCCGGCTCGGAGATCGAGCCGAAGTTCACGAGGTCCTGGATCTTCAGCTTGTCCTTCTTGAACTTACGAATGGTGAGCGCAGGCCCGTCGATGGCCAGCGGCGGCGCAATGACGTTGACGCGCGAGCCGTCGGCAAGCCGCGCGTCGCAGATCGGCGAGCTTTCGTCGACCCGGCGGCCGACCTGGCTCACGATCCGCTGGCAGATGTTCATCAGCTGCGCGTTGTCGCGGAAGCGGATGTTGGTGCGCTGGATCTTGCCCGCGACCTCGATATAGGTCGTGCCAGCGCCATTGACCATGATGTCGGCGATATCGTCGCGCGCCAGCAGCGGCTCGAGTGGACCATAGCCCAGAACGTCGTTGCAGATGTCCTCGAGCAGCGTCTCCTGCTCGGCGACGCTCATCACCACGTTCTTGATCGATACGATCTCGATGACGATGTCGCGGATCTCTTCGCGCGCGCTTTCCTGGTCGAGCTGCGCCAGCTGCGACAGGTCGATCGTGTCAATCAGCGCGTTGAAGACCTCGGTCTTGGTCCGATAGTATTCGTCCGACCGGTTGTCGATCGCAGCGACCTTCTCCTTGGGCGGAGGCGGTGGCGCGGTCTTGTTGGTCGGCTTGCTCGAGGCCATGGGCGGCGGCGAGGGCTTCGGCGGAGGCGCCGCGGATTTGGGCGGCGGCGGCGGAGGCATGTCGTCGGCAAGCTGCGACGCCGCAGGCCTTGCAGGCGGCTCCGATGCGGCAGACTGAACGACGGGACGTGCAGCAGCGTCAGGCGCTGCTGGCGGCGGCATTCCCGGGCCGCCTGTTGTCCCTCGCTTGCCGAACATCTAGGCCCCTCTACTTACGAAGCAGTTTCTTGAACAGCGACGGTTTCGTCGTCTGGATTTCCTTGCCTGTGAGTTGCGCTGCGAGCTGGTCCAGGCCCTGCGCAACTTTCGATTCCGGCGCCACGTCGAAGATCATCTGGCCGTTGTTCGCCGCGGTGCCAAATAGCTGCGCATCGAACGGGATGATCAGCGAGGGCTCGACGCCGATCGCCTGACCGAAGTCCTTCGGCGGAATCTCCGGCCGCTTCGGCAGGCCAACCATGTTCAGCACCAGCTTTGGCGGATTGTCGTTCGGCCGCGCTGCCTTGAGGAAGTCGATCAGGTTCTTGCCGTTGCGCAGGGAGGCGAGATCAGGTCCGGCGACGACGATGAGTTCGTCGGCTGAAATCACGGTAGACTTGAACCAGTCGCTCCAGATATGCGGCAGGTCCAGCACCATGAACGGTACCGATCCGCGTACCTGCTCGAGCACGCGCACATAGGTTTCAGGATCGAGATTGTAGGTCCGGTCCAGCGTCGCAGGCGCCGTGAACAGCGAGAGCCGGTCCGTCGCCTTTGTGATCAGGCGGCCCATGACCGCATCGTCGAACCGGTCAGGCGACATCAGGGCGTCGGCAATGGTGGCTGCCGTGTCCTGGTTGAAGTCTAGGCCCGTTGTGCCGAAGTTGAGGTCGAGGTCGACAAGCGTCGCATTGACCTTGCAGCGCTCAGACAGCGCCCAGGCCAGGTTATGCGCGATCGTCGATGCGCCCACGCCGCCCTTGACGCCCGTGACAGCGACCGACTTGCCCGTGAAAGGCGCTTCCGGATCGGCGAACAGCGTCGCGATCGA